>DAIOWL010000165.1:5484-7714 GCA_036758545.1 Streptosporangiaceae bacterium
CGCTGGTCATTACGATATCCCGGCGGTCTTACACAGCTGCACGTACTGGCCGACGCACAGCTGGCCCACCGTCACGAACTTGTCCGCGACCACGGTCGAGGCCATGTTGGCGGTGGTGACCCACTTCGGGGTCAGGTAAACCGACGGCACCGAGGCGTTGCTCTTGGAGTCGTTGGTGCTGGCGTTTACCAGGGTGGCAGGCGGCTTCTGGCCGGCCCGCACGAATATGGCTAGGGCCGCGGCGGCCTGCGCCTCCAGGTAGATCGGCTTGTAGACGGTGCCGCACTGGTAGCCGGCCAGGATGTTCTGCAGGCCGATCGTGGTCGCGTCCTGGCCGGTGACCGGGAAGGTCTTGGCCTTGACGCCCTGGGTCTGCAGGTAGTGGATGATCGGCGCGGCGTTCGCGTCGTTCGGGGTCAGGACCGAGTTGATGTTCTTGTGCGCGGTGAAGTTCTGCTGGAACTCGCTCAGCGCCACCGACGGGGTCCAGGTGCCGGCCGGCTCGCCGACCTTCACATACTTGCTGCTGGTGAAGAACGGGTTGAGCACGCCGAGGTACCCCTGCGCGAACAGGGTGGCGTTGTTGTCGGTCGGGTCGCCCTTCATCACCAGCACGTTCGGCTTGCTGACATTCCAGGCGGTGGCGCAGGCGGCGAAGCCCTGGCCGATCTTGGTGCCGACCAGGACGTTGTTGAAGCTGACGTAGTACTGGCGGCTGCCACCCAGGGTCAGCCGGTCGTAGTCGATGACGGCCACGCCGTGTGCCTTGGCGTATTGCTCGATCTGCGCCCCGACCCCGGAGTCCAGCGGGTCCATGATCAGGACGGTGGCACCCTTGGTGATGGCGGTCTGCGCGTCGGACAGCTGGGTCTGGTCACTGCCCTGCGCGTTCTGCACGGTGAACTGTGACGATGACAGGCCCGCCGCGGTCAGCGCCTGGGTCAGGTAGGGCGCGTCGAACTGGACGTACCGGGCCGAGGTCACGGTGTCCGGGAGGATGACGGCGACGTTGCCCTTGCCCGCGGAAACCAGCGGCTTCAGGGCCGCCATCGCGGTGAAGTTCCGGTCGAACTGGGCGACCGAGATCGACACCTTGGCGCCGGATGAGCTGGCGCTGCTGGAGGTGCCACCGCTGGGTGAACTAGAAGAGGAGCTGCTGCACGCCGCAGCGGCGAGGCACAAAGCCAGCGACGCTGATGCTACAACAGCCCCTTTCCTGACCATGGGAATCATGTAAACCACCTCGTGTCCGAAGGAAGGGCCGAAGGATCCGTATCCAGGCATGCGGGACCAGGCCCCACGGCCTGCGGACATCGCGGCCTTGCGTCTCAAGCACGACCATAGAACGCTGAAAATAAACGTGGCCTTAACATCCGCGCCCGGTCGTGAAGATAGTGTTAACGAGCAGTTCGGTCGTATGTCGCGGCTGGTGACGCCCGTTACGGTCGTAGCAGATTTGATCTTTTCGCCGCCGGGAAACCGAATTCGTTATTCGAAAGAGACACATTTCTGCTTTAGCCGTTGACATTTTTCGTTTATGCGCCGGCCGAGCTTACTCGGGTGCGAGACGGTAGCCGGCCCGGGGCTGGGTGAGGATGAGCGGCGCGCTCCCCTCCGCCTCGAGCTTGGCCCGCAGGCGGCGGACGTAGACCCGCAGGTACTCGGTCTCGGTCTCGTAGCCGTGCCCCCAGACCCGTCTGAGCAGGTGGGCGTGGGTGAGCAGCTTGCCCCGGTTGACCGCGAGCTCGCGCAGCAGGGCGAACTCGGTCGGGGTCAGGTGCACCGGCTGCCCGTTCTGCCGGACCTGCTGCAGGGCCAGGTCGATGACGATGTCGCCGACCACGATGACCGGCGGCGCCTGCTGCTCGGCGGGCGCGGCCGGGCGGGTGCGGCGCAGCGTCGCGGTGATCCTGGCCAGCAGCTCCTCGATGCTGAACGGCTTGGTCATGTAGTCGTCGGCCCCCATGTGCAGGGCGGTCACCTTGTCCCGCTCGCCGCCGCGGGCCGAGACCACGATGATGGCCACGGGGGAGCGCTCGCGGATCTGGCGGCAGAGCTCGAACCCGTCGGCTTCGGGCAGCATCAGGTCGAGCAGCACGATGTCCGGGTCCTCGGTCTCCAGCAGCTGCAGCGCCCGCATGCCGTCCACGCTCACCACCGTGTCGAAGCCGCGGACGGCGAGGTTGGACCGGATCAGGTCCACGATGTTGGGGTCGTCCTCCACCACCAG
>DAIOWL010000165.1:7814-10333 GCA_036758545.1 Streptosporangiaceae bacterium
CTCGCCCTCGACCGGCAGGTACACGCTGAAGCACGTGCCCTTGGACAGCGCGGCCGGCTCGAGCATGCCGCCGTGCGCCTGCACGATGCCCTTGGCGATGGACAGGCCGAGCCCGGCGCCCGTGCTCGCCCGCGGGCGGCGGGCCGGCTCGAACGGCGCGGCGGCCAGCTCCGGCGGCATGCCCAGGCCGTCGTCCAGCACGCTGATGACCACCTCGGCCGGGCCGGCCTCGGCGCTTACCTGTACCCGGGTGCCCGGCGGGTTGTGGCCGAACGCGTTGTTCAGCAGGTTCACGAAGACCTGCTCCATCCGGTCATGGTCGGCCCACACCACGGGCAGGCTCGTGTTGCAGTTCAGCGTGACCTCCTTGGCGTGCTCGGGCGGCAGGCAGGCGATCGCCGCCTCGATCACCAGCCGGATGTCGCACCAGTCCCGCTGCAGCCGCATGATGCCCGACTCGATGGCGGAGAAGTCGAGCAGGTCGTCGACCAGCCGGCCGAGGCGCGCGGACTCCGCCGCGATCCGGTCCAGGAAACGCTGCTGGGAGTCGCGGTCCCAGGTCACGTCCGGCTGCAGGAGGCTGGACGCGTAGCCCCTGATGGCGGTCAGCGGCGTGCGCAGCTCGTGGCTGAGCCGGGACAGGAATCCGCGCTGAAGCTCGCGCGATCGTCTCAGGGCCGCGGCTTCCTGGTGCGCGTGCGCGGCCTCCTCGCGTTCCAGCGCAAGCCGCAGCGAATTCGCCGCGTCCTCCATCAACGCGGTCTCCTCCTTGGTCGGAGGAACCCGCCGCCAGCTGGCCAGCAGCACGGTGGGCCCGCCGACCGCCATGAACCCCACCGCCCGGGCCCGGTGGCGGCGGCTGCCGCGCAGCTGCCTGGCCACGCCGTCAGGATGTGCGCTGGACAGCGCGTCCGCGGCCATCTCCCGCAGCGAGCGCGCGGCCGAGGCGGGGTCGGTGCCGTCCGGCCCGGCGTAGGCGCGCCAGGCGGCCTGCTGCCCGGCGGGCTGGGTGATCAGCGCGACCTCCTCGGCCTGCAGGCCGCGGCGCAGCGACTGGACCGCCAGCGACAGTCCCTCGCCGGCCTGGACCGGGCCGGCCAGCGTCTCCAGCATCTCCCTGATCGTCTCGAGCACCCGGTTCCTGGTCGTCACCTGGTCCAGCAGCCGGTCCCGTTCGATCGCGCTGGCGGCGTAGCCCGCGTAGACGGTGACCAGGTCGAGCTCGTCCCGCTGGGGCGCGCCGTGCTGGGTGCGGAAGACCGTGATCACGCCGCTGAGCCCGCCCGGGCCGAGCACCGGGACCGACCACGAGCTGGCCACGCTGACCGTCTTGGCGAGGTCGCGGAAGCTCCGCCAGGCCGGGCCGGCCCGGACGTTATCGGCAATCACCGGGCGTTCGTCGGCCGCGGCCAGGCCCACCGGGCCACCGCCGGGGCCGAACGGCAGCCGGTCCCACGGTCCCAGCTCGCCGGGGGTGAAGCCGAGGGACGCGGCACAGAACAGGGACCTGTCGCTGACCAGGTGAATGCACAGCCGCTCGGTGCTGAGCGCCGCGCCGAGCGCGGACAGGATCAGCGACAGGCTCGAGCCCGGGTCGGCGCTCACCAGGCGGTCTGTCAGCCCGTGCAGCCGGGTGAGCTGGCGGCGGGCGGTGGAGTCGATCGTCTGACCGGACAGCAGCGCGACCACGTCGTCCGGGTGCGTGTCGGCCGGGCGCAGGTCAGCGAGGATCCGGCCCTGGCGCAGCACCACGATGCGGTCGGCGAGCCGGAACATCTGGTCGATGTCGTGGCAGGCGAGCAGGATCGTGGTGCCCTGCTCGCGCAGGTTCATGATCAGCTCTTCGACCTGAGCCGATTCCTTGACACCCAGGCTCGCGGTCGGCTCGTCCAGGACTAGCAGCCGCGGGCGGCGGCCCATGGCCCGGGCTACCGCCACCAGCTGGCGCTGGCCGCCGGACAGCCAGCGCACGCTGCGGGTGGTGTCCTTCAGCGAGATGCGCAGCTCGGCCAGCAGCGACGCGGCGGCCGCGTGGAAGCGGGCCTCGGACCGCATCAGCCGCCGCGACTCCTGGCCGAGCATGATGTTCGCCGCGATGTCCAGGTTGTCGCACAGCGCCAGGTCCTGCCAGACCACGGCGAGCCCCTGCCGGGCCGCGCCGCCCGGATCCGGCGGCACCCGCTTGCCGCCGAGGTAGATCTCGCCGCTGGCCGGGACCACGTCGCCGGCGATGCAGCGCACCAGGGTGGTCTTGCCCGCGCCGTTCTCGCCCGCCAGCGCGACCAGCTCGCCGCTCTGCACGGTCAGGTTGATGTCGGACAGGGCGCGGAGCCTGCCGTAGCTGAGGTTGAGCCCGGACACGGTCAGCAGCGGCGTGGACCCGGATTCCGCGTCGGCCCCGGATTCCATGTCGGCCGGCGTCGTCACGCCGACGTCCCGGCCAGCGTGCCGGCCGGCGTGTCGGCCGGCCTTCCTGGCCGCGACGAGAGAACCGGTCATGCCGTCATTGTGTGGCCTCA
>DAIOWL010000166.1:0-10268 GCA_036758545.1 Streptosporangiaceae bacterium
GCTGGCTGCGGTCCCCCGCCGCTCCCGGGCTTCGGCGATGCGCTGCGGATCGGGGGTGACGAGGCTGTCACCTGACCCGGCCAGCATCACCCAGTCGAGCGGGCTCGCCCACATGCACACCCAGCCGTCGGCGGCGCGCCAGAATCGCGACAGCGGCGCGAAGCCGGGCCCGGCCGGCTCGCCGTCGATCCGCAGGAAGGCCTCGCTGCGGAAGGCCGCCGCGATGTGCCTGCGGTCCAGTTGCACGACCGGCGAGCCACGGGACCCGCTGTCCCCGCCGCGCTGGGCGTGCAGGGCCGCGGCGGCCAGCAGCGCGGCCGCGGCGCAGGCGATGGCCGCGTCCTCGGCGGGCAGCCGCGACGGCAGGTTCCCGGGGGCCCCGCTGACCCAGAGCACCTCCAGCCCGGCCGGGAGCCTGGTATCACCCGCATCGCCGGGCTCCCCGCTCAGCGCCGCCCACGCCTCGGCCAGCAGCGTTGGCCATAGCTGGCCCGGCCATAGCTGTCCCGTCACCGGCTCATTCTCCCTGGAGACCGGGCTCGGCGACCAGCCCGGGGGCGGCGACGGCGATCTCGCCGGGATAGCTCGCGGCCGCGGCCCGCACCGCTTCCTCCGGATCGGTGCCCGGCCACAGGTGGGTGAGCACGAGCCGCCCGGCCCCGGCTTCGCGGGCGACCGCGCCGGCCTGCCGGGCGGTGGACAGGTAGCGGGCCTCGCTGCCGGTCATCTGCCACGGTTCGGTGGCCTCGGCCAGGAAGATGTCGGCGCCGCGGGCGAGTTCGGTCAGCAGCGGGCTCGGCCCGCTGTCGCCGGTGTAGGCCAGCACCTGGCCGTCCGCCTCCAGTCGCAGCCCGGCGTTCGGCATCCAGTGCGGGAGCAGCCAGCTGCGCAGGCCGAACGGCCCGACCTCCAGCCCATCTCCTGGTGTGAACTCGCGCAGGGAAAACGCGTCGTCCAGCATGCCCGGGCGGTCCAGCGCGAGCACCGGCCCGAGCGCGCCCGGCGGCGCGAACACGGGCAGCGCCGGGGGCGGCTCGTCGTTCATGGCCCTGGCCCGGAGCAGCGGGTTCAGGTCAGCACAGTGATCCGGGTGCCCGTGGCTGACCAGCACGGCATCCACGTCGGCCGCGTCCGTCACCTCAAGCAGCCGGGGCACGATCGCGTACCCGGGGTCGATCAGCAGCCGGAACCCGTCGTGCTCGACCAGGTAGCCGCTGCACGCCTGGCCCGCCGCGGGAAAGCCGCCGCAGCCGCCGAGCACCGTCAGCCGCACAGTTACGCTCCCTTCCGCGCGATGACATGCAGCAGCGCCGCCACCTGCCGGTACGGGTCGGTGCGCCCGGCCCGCTCCTCGCAGTCCAGCAGGGCCGCCAGGTCCGGCGGAGGTTCGGCGTCGCTGGCCGCGATGTCGGTGAAGATCCGCACCCCGTACCAGGCGGTGACGCGCAGCCCGTGGCCGGCCAGCCGCGCCGTCAGGTCGGCGAGCCGGTCCGCGCGGGCGCTGACCCCGATCCGGTTCTCGTACCGGTCCGAGCCGAACGCCGTACGGCACGCCGCCCAGTCGCCGAACAGCCCCGGCCGCATGGCCAGGGCGTCGCCGTTGCGCACCAGCAGCGACACCAGGCCGGCCGGCGCGGCCAGCGCGGCGATGGCCCTCAGCACCGGCTCGGGGTCGGCCAGGTACATCAGCACGCCGTGGCAGAGGACGGCGGGGAAGCGTGAAGCCCCGGCCCGTTCGGGATAATCCTCGATCAGGCCCTGCTCGGCTCGCACCCGGCCGCGGATCCCGGCCGGCTCGGCGGCCAGGTCCCGCTCGAACCGGGCCAGCAGGCCGGCCGAGGCATCCACCCCGGTCACGTCATACCCGCGCCGGGCCAGCCGGAGAGCCTGGGTCCCCTGCCCGCAGCCAAGATCAATGATCCGAACGGGCGGGGCCGGGAGCTCCCGCTCCAGTTGCCGCGCCACCATTTCCTGGCGCACCACGTCCCGCAGCTTGCCCAGACGTGCCTGCCAGTTGCGCTCCCCGGCGCTGAACGCGGTGCTCATCGGGTTGACCCCAGTTCCTTTTGCATCAGCAGGGTGTCGATCCAGCGGCCATGCTTGCGGCCGACGCCGGACAGCAGGCCCGCCTGGGTGAAGCCGAACCGGCGGTGCAGCGCGGCCGAGGCGTCGCTGCCGGTGTCGGCGATGACCGCGATGACCTGCCGCGCGCCGGCCGCCGAGCACCCGGCCAGCAGCGTCCCGAGCAGGGCGCTGCCGAACCCGCGGCCGGTGCAGCCGGGGGAGAGGTACACGGTGTCCTCGACCGTATGCCGGTAGGCGGACTTGGGCCGCCACGGGCTGGCGTAGGCGAAGCCGCAGACAGACCCGCCGCCCTCGCCCACCCGAGCCTCGGCTACCAGGAAGGGCAGGTTCCGCGCGGCGAGCTCACCGAACCGCCGCCGCCAGTCCGCGGCGGTCGGCGCGACCTCCTCGAACGTCGCCACGCTGGTCGCGACGTAGTGCGCGAAGATCGCGGCGACCGGTTCGGCGTCGTCCGGAACCGCCGCGCGGACGACAGGCTGTGGTTCGGCCGGCATGACTCCCCGTTCCGTCGTTGCGCCCCGCACAGCATTCTCCCGACTCACGGGGGTTGCGGCAAAGAGCTACACGGACGCGCAACACGTCCGCCAGGCTTCATGATCACGAACGGATCACACCAGTACACGCGATCTGAGACGTGTGCGTCTTATGAGAAATGGGAGGGAGTACGAGGAATGTGGCCTGCAGTGATCGTCTTCGCGGCCCTGGCCACGTGGGCCGTCGTCGCGGTGATCGGCTACCTCCGCGCCGACAAGGAGCTGCAGGCCGCGCGTGCGGATGCGCCCGTTACCCCGCCGCGGCCCGACGTCCAGTCCGAACCCGACGAGACCCTGAGGCAGACCGACAGCTGGATCTGGCGCTAAGGCACGATCAGCATCGCAATCCATGTGCGCCGGGGCCAGCCGCAACGCCATGAAACCCCGGTTCCAGCTCGTTCTGACGCCCTGGAAGTCCGGTTTCAGGGCGTCCGGCAGCGGGCTGAGGGAACGCGCGGACACCCACGGGCCACCATCCGTCGATCGTATATTCGACATCGGGGGGAGTGCGGGTGTACTCTGGACCCATGGTGGCGATCCAGCCTGACGCGTCCCGGGCCCGGTACGAGTCCCGTCCCGGTCGGCGCGCGGTGGTCGCTGCCAGCCTAGCGGACCTCCGCGGGCCCGCCGCGGGCACCGTCGAGCTGCCGATCTGGCTGTTCTGGAGCGGCCCCGATCACACGTTCGACCTCGGTGACCAGGATATGCGCCGCTGGCTCTACCAGATCGTGCTGCGCGAAGCGGGAAGCTTCGAGGATCTCACCGCCTACCTGGACGGCGATACGCTGATCGCCCTCTGGCCCGACCTGGACCTGCCCGATGGTGTGCGGCGGGCGTGGGAGGAGCAGCACCCGGTCCTGCGGGCGGCGGCTACCGCGGCTGCCTGATGCCGGTCCGCGAATTTCACGGCCAGGTGGCCGCCATCGCGCTGCGCGCCGCTGCTCCGCACGGGTTCGCCCTGGGCGGCGGCAACGCCCTGATCGCTCACGGAGTCATCGACCGGTTCACCCAGGACGTCGACGTCTTCAGTGACGAGGAGGGCGGCGTGGAAGCCGCGGCCGACGCGGTGGAGACCGCGCTGCGCGCAGCCGGGTTCGGGACCGAGCGCCGCGACAAGGCTGGCGGCCTGGGCGACATCTTCTACGGTCTGGGCGAGGGCATGGCCGAGTGGATCATCACCGCGCCGGGCGGGGAGCAGATGATGCTCCAGATGGCCTACTTCGAGCGCGCCCGGCGCCCGGTGATCATGGAGTTCGGCCCGGTCCTCGACCTCGAGGACGTGGTCGGCGGCAAGGTGTGCGCCCTGGCCAGCCGGGTCGAGCCGCGTGACTATGTGGACACGGCGGCCGCGCTGGATCGCTATACGGTGGAGCAGATCATCGGCTTCGCCCGGCGGCTGGACCCGGGCCTGACCGACCGGGATTTCGCCGACGCGGCGGAACGACTGGACCACTGGGGCGACGGGGTGTTCGCCTCGTTCGGCCTCGGTGCCGAGGGCATCGCCGCGTTGCGCGCCCGGTTCGCCGCCTGGCCCCGGACCTGAGTTGGCCACGGGTCTTGACAAAGCAGGAAACAGTCTCCGATGATATCGGTCAGACGACCGAACGAAAACCTGACCGGTCTCGCTAAGGGAGGATTCACGGTGGTGGCGGAGGGCGACACCCGGATGCGAATTCTGGCTGCGGCCAAGGGCGCGCTGCTGGATGTCGGCTATGCGAACCTGGCGACGCGGGGCATCGCGGAGGCTGCGGGGGTACCGCTGAGCCAGATTCACTACCACTTCGGATCCAAGCAGAACCTGATGCTCGCGGTGCTAGACATGGAGAACCAGCAGCGGCTTGCGCGGCAGGCCGCCATGTACCAGTCCAATCTGCCGCTGTGGAAGCAGTGGCAGCAGGCCTGTGACTTCTTCGACGAAGATCTTGAGTCGGGCTATGTCCGGGTACTGATGGAGATGACGGCGGCGGGGTGGTCGAACCGGGAGATCGCTGGGGCGGTGTCCACCGAGGTTCAGGGCTGGTTTGACCTTCTGGTCGAGGTAGCGCGGCGGGCAGCCGAGAGGTTCGGGTCGTTGGGACCGTTCACCCCGGAGGAGCTAGCTGCGCTGGCGGGGCTGCCGTTCCTGGGAGCGGAAGCGGTGATCCTGCTCGGCCTGGACGAGTCGAAGATCGCGGCGGGCCCGGCGCTGCGCAAGATCGGTGAGCTGCTGCGGATGATCGACGAGCCGCCGGAGCGAGGGGGTAGTGATGAGGGCCCGGTACCCCGACTGTGATGGGATCGTCGCTCGCGACGGTGTCGAGATCCGCTACGAGCGTTACGGCCAGGGCCAGCCGGCGATCCTGCTGCTGCCGACGTGGTCGCTGGTGCATTCCCGGCACTGGAAGATGCAGGTTGCGTATCTAGCACGGCACTTCACGGTCGTGTGTTTTGACGGCCGGGGTAGCGGAGGATCCGGTCGGCCACCGGAACCCGCCGCGTACACCGACGCGCAGTTCGCCTCGGACGCGATAGCGGTAATGGACGCCGCCGGAATCGAGACCGCGGTCCTAGTCAGCGTCTCGTGCGGCGCGTTGTGGGCGCTGCGGCTGGGCGCCGAGCATCCGGATCGGGTCCTGGGAGTGATGTTCGTCGCGCCCACGGCGCCCCTGGTGCCGCCGCTGGCCGAGCGCCGGGTGCAGCGCTTCGGCGAGGTACTCGATGATCCGGTCGGCTGGCAGACCTACAACGCCCGCTACTGGAAGACCCATTACCCAGAGTTCGTCACGTTCTTTGCGGGGCGCATCTTCACCGAGCCGCACTCGACGAAACAGATCGAGGACGCGATCGGATGGGCGCTGGAGATCGATGGCGAGACGCTGACGGCGGCGCATCTCGGCCTCGAATGTTGCGACGCGGCATCGACCCAGCGGCTGGGTGAAAGGCAGACGCGACCGGTTCTGGTGATCCACGGAACCGACGACGCGGTGCGCGGCCACGCCGAGGGCGTGGCGCTGGCCCGGTGCACAGGCGGCGCGCTGGTGAGCCTGGCTGGCGCGGGCCATTTTCCGCAAGCCCGTGATCCGGTGCGGGTGAACCTGCTGATCAAGCAGTTCGCGGATCGGTTCGGGCGATGAGGGCGCGGCTGCCCGACCGGGAGGGTGTCGTCACGCGCGGCGGCGTTCACGTCGGCTTCGAGATCTTCGGCCACGGGGAACCGGCGCTGCTGCTCATCCCGGCGTCACCGATCACCCATGCCCGGTCCTGGAAGGGGATCGTTCCGGCTCTGGCGCGCCGGTTCACCGTCGTCACTACCGATGGCCGGGGCACCGGCCGATCCGACCGTCCTCGCACGCCGGAGCGCTACGCGCCGGCCGAGATGACGGCCGACCTGCTGGCGGTGCTGGACGCGGCCAGCGTCGACCGGGCCGTCCTGATCGTGCACTGTCACGCCGTGCCCTGGGCGCTGCGCCTGGCCGCGGACCATCCCGAGCGGGTCGGCGGTGTTGTCGCGATCGCCCCGAACATCGCGGTCGCGCCACCCCACCCCTCTGCGGTGGAGGCGGAGCGGCGGTGGGCAGACCCGGTGGACGGGCCGGCCGGCTGGAGCATGCGCAACCGGAACTTCTGGCGGCAGGATGGCGGCTACCGGGAGTGGATTGAGTTCTTTTTCGGCCAGCTGCTGCCCGAGCCGCACTCCACCAAGCAGTACGAGGACACGGTGCGCTGGGCGCTGGAGACGGACGCCGAGGCGATGATCGCCGAGCGGGAAGGGCGGGCCGCGCCCCCAGCAGCCGAGGCTGAGGCGCTGTGCCGCCGGGTGCGCTGCCCGGTGCGTGTCCTGCACGGCTCCGATGACCGCTGCCAGCCGGTGGCCCGGGGACGGCGGCTGGCCGAGCTGACCGGTGGCGACCTGGTCCTGCTCAAGGAGGCCGGGCATCTGCCGCAGAGCCGGGACCCGGTGAAGGTCACCCGGCTGATCACCGAATTCGTCGACAGGATCACGGGAGCGTCCATGCACACCACAACCTGGACACGTGGCCCGTGCCGGCCGAAACGGGCCCTGTACCTGTCGTCCCCGATCGGCCTCGGGCACGCCCGCCGCGACGTAGCCGTGGCCAGGGAACTGAAGCGGCTCCGTCCCGGACTTGAGATCGACTGGCTGGCCCAGCACCCGGTGACCACCGTGCTGGACGCCGAAGGCGAGCATGTCCACCCCGCCAGCCAGTGGCTGGCCAGCGAATCCGCGCACGTTGTCTCCGAGGCCAGCGGGCACGACCTGCACTGCTTCCAGGCGCTGCGCCGGATGGACGAGATCCTGGTGGCCAACTTCATGGTGTTCCAGGAGGTCGTCGAGGAGGGGGGCTACGACGTGGTGATCGGCGACGAAGCCTGGGACGTCGACTACTACTGGCACGAGAACCCGGAGCTGAAACGGGGCCAGAACGTGTGGCTCACCGACTTCGTCGGCTACCTTCCGATGCCCGACGGCGGCGAGCGGGAGGCCTTCCTGACCGCCGATTACAACGCCGAGATGATCGAGCACATCGACCGTTACCCCTGGATACGGGACCGGGCCATCTTCGTCGGTAACGACGACGACATCGTGCCGGACACCTTCGGCGAGGACCTGCCGCCCATCCGGGACTGGACCGCGCGGCATTTTTCCAATTCGGGCTACATCACCGGTTTCACCCCACCCGGGCCCGACCGGGTGGCGGCGCTCCGCGCCGAGCTCGGCTACCGCGACGACGAGCTGGTCTGCGTGGTAAGCGTCGGCGGCAGCGGCGTCGGGCACGCCCTCATCGAGAAGGTCGTCGCCGCCTACCCGCTGGCCAAGAAGGCCATACCCGAGCTGCGAATGATCGTGGTGACCGGTCCCCGGATCGATCCGGCCACGTTCCCCCCGCGAGCCGGCCTGGAGCTGCGCGGCTACGTCCACCGGCTCTACCAGCATCTGTGTGCGTGCGATCTCGCCATCGTCCAGGGCGGGCTGACCACCACCATGGAGCTGACCGCCGCCAAGCGCCCGTTCCTGTACTTCCCGCTCGGGCACCACTTCGAGCAGAACTTCCACGTCCGGCACCGGCTCGACCGCTACGGCGCCGGCACGTGCATGGACTACCTGGCGACCGACCCCGACCTGATCGCCGCCCGCATCGCTGAGCTGGCCGGCAAGCCCGTCAGCTACCGCGACGTCGAGACCGACGGCGCGGCCCGCGCCGCCCGGCTCATAGCCGAACTCATCTAGCAGCAGAAAATGTGTATCAGCGGACCCAAGTCCGACTCTGTACTCAAGTCGGTCGGTCGATCGAATGAGACCGGCCATCACATCAAGGAGGCATGACATGACCGCTACAGAGATCCCGGTCGACAACGGCGTCAACGTCGAGGCGCTGCTCGGCGTGCGCGAGGCCCTGGCCGGCACCCCGCAGATCGCCCGGTTCCAGTGGCGTTCGGCGGTGTCCTGGGTCAACGGCACGCACAGCCGTTCGGATGTCGAGACGTTTTACGGCTTCGGCGACGAGCAGCAGCACCACACGACGTTCAGCTACGACGTCGACCATCCGCTCCAGTTCGCGGCCCAGGACAACGGTGTCACGCCGGTGGAGTACGTCCTGGTCGCCCTCGGCAGCTGCCTGACCGCGGGCGTCGCCGCCGTCGCCCAGCAACGGTCGATCCAGCTGCGGTCGGTGCGGGCCACCCTGGCCGCCGAGATGGACCTGCACGGGATTCTCGGCGCCGACCCGGATGTCCGCAACGGTTTCAGCGGCGTCACCGTCAGCTACCAGATCGACGCTGACGCCACCGCCGAGGAGATCAGGGCGCTGGTCGCGCAGTCGCAGAAGCGGTCGGCTGTGTACGACATCCTCACCAACCCGACCAGCGTCACGGTCGACGTGGCCTGATCTGGGTCCGAGCGGGCAGGAGGGGCAGCCGTGCGGAATACGACCACCGTGATCATCGGGGCCGGCCACTGCGGGCTGGCCATGAGCCACTGCCTCACCGCCCGTTCGGTCGACCATGTCGTCCTGGAACGCGCGGAGGTCGCGAACTCGTGGCGCACGCAGCGGTGGGACTCGCTGCGGCTGCTCACTCCGAACTGGATGACCCGACTGCCCGGTTACGCCTACCGCGGTGCCGACCCGGACGGCTACCTCAGCGCCGGGCAGGTCGCGGCGATGCTCGCGGACTATGCGGGGGCGTCCGCGGCGCCGGTACTGACCGGGGTGACGGTGACCTCGGTACGGGCCGCCGCAGGCGGATTCACCGTGCGGACCGACCAGGGCACCTGGCGCGCGCCGACGGTGGTGCTGGCCTGCGGGGCGGCGACGCTGCCCGCGGTGCCGTCGCTGGCGCGGCTGGTGCCGGCCGGAATCACCTCCGTCGCCCCGGCGGCCTACCGTAACCCGGGCCAGCTGCCGGGGGGCGGTGTGCTCGTGATCGGCGCCTCGGCCAGCGGGATCCAGCTCGCCGACGAACTGCACCGCTCGGGGCGCCCGGTCACGCTCGCCGTCGGCGAGCACGTCCGCATGCCGCGCACCTACCGCGGCCGGGACATCCTGTGGTGGCTGGACGCCGCCGGGGTGCTGGACCAGCGCTACGACGAGGCCGACGATCTAGCGCGGGCGCGGAACGTGCCGTCCATGCAGCTAACCGGCTCGGCGGGCCGAACGGTCGACCTGAACGCATTGGGTTCGGCCGGAGTGCGGCTGGTCGGCCGCCTGGCCGGAATCGCCGACGGGGTTGCCCAGTTCTCCGGCTCCCTGCCCAACGTATGCGCGCTGGCCGACCTGAAGCTGGGGCGGCTGCTGAACACCATCGACGCCTGGGCGGGGACAGCTGGTGAGCGGTTCGCGCCGACAGTCGTGCGCGGCGCGCCGCTGGGACTGGATCTCCGGTCCGGGGAGATCAGCACGATCGTATGGGCGACGGGATACCGGCCCGATCTGTCCTGGCTCGACGTCCCGGTACTCGACCGGAAGGGCCGGGTCGTCCACGACGGCGGCGTGACGGCCTGCCCGGGCCTGTACCTGATCGGCATGCCGTTCCTGCGCCGCCGCAAGTCGAGCCTGATAGACGGGGCGGCGGACGACGCCGCCGAACTGACCACCCACCTCGCCGGCCGCCTCGACGCACTGGCCGGCCGCCGCGCAAGGAGCGCGTCATGAAGGAGCATCCTCAGGCTGCGGCGATCGCCGCGGCCGTGGCCGACCGGGACAGCGCCGGGCTGGCCGCTGCGGTCACCGACACTGTCCGGCTGCGGGCGCTGCTGCCCGGCGGCCCGATCGAAGAGCACGGCCGCGATGCCGTCGTCGCCCGCTTCGGCGGATGGTTCGCCGACATGGACACCGTCGGGCTGGTGGAGTCGGCGGGCGAGGCGGTGGCCGACCGGCTGCTGATCCACTACCGGCTGGACCTGGCGCAGCGCGGCACCCGCTGGGCCTGCACGCAGACCTCCGTCTGCAAGATCGACAACGGCCGGCTCGCCACCATCGACCTGCTCTGCTCAGGCTTCCGCAAGATCCAGGGGTGATTCCAGATGCGCAACCCGGCCCTCGACGCGTGGGGCGACTACGACCGAGACGACCCGTACCCGCTGTTCGCGCAGGTCCGGGCCGACGACCCGGTGCACGAGGTCACGCTGGCCGACGGGCACCGCGCGTGGCTGAT
>DAIOWL010000167.1:0-10266 GCA_036758545.1 Streptosporangiaceae bacterium
TGGCGGGCTTGCCGGCCAGGGCGAGGCCGAGCGCGGTGCCACCCGCCGCCAGCAGGAAGGCCAGGGTCAGCACGACCGGGAGCAGGGCGGTGCGGCGGCGGCCGGGCCTGGGCCCGGCCGGGCCGGGTGCGGTCGGGCCGGGTGCGGCCGGCATCGGGCCGGTCGCGGACGGGTGCCAGGTCTGGGCCAGCACGGTCTGGGTGGGGTTCTCGTACCGGGCCCCGACCCCAGTCAGCGGAGTATTGGTCAGCTCGGCCAGCAACTGCGGCGCGGTGGGCCGGGCCTGCGGGTCCTTGGCCAGGGCGGCCTCGACCAGCGGGCGCAGGCCCGGCGGCACCGCGCTGATGTCGGGGGCGGCGTGCATGATCCGGTACATGATGGCGTCGGAGGGCCCCGTCCCGAACGGCGCTTTCCCGCCCGCCGCGAAGGCCACCGTCACGGCCCAGGTGAAGATGTCCGTCGCCGTCCCGGCCCGGCCCGTGATCTGCTCCGGCGCCATGAAGCCCGCCGAGCCGACCGTGATGCCCGTCCTGGTCAGGCTGGTCGTGTCCAGCGCCTGGGCGATGCCGAAGTCGATGACCTTCGGCCCGGCCGCGGTGAGCAGCACGTTGGAGGGCTTCAGGTCCCGGTGCACGATCCCGGCCGCGTGGATCGCGGCCAGCGCCTCGGCGAGCCCGGTGGCCAGGCCGTACAGCATCTGCGGGTCGAGCGGCCCATACGCGTCGACGTACTCGGACAGCGAGGGGCCGTCGGCGTACTCGGTGACCAGGAACGGCTTCGGCGCTTCGGTGTCGGCCTCGATTACCCGGACCGTGCACATGCCCTGGATCCTGGTCAGCGCGGTCACCTCGCGGCCGAACCTGGTCCGGAACTCCGGGTTGTCGGCCAGTTCGGGGCGCAGCACCTTGACCGCGACCGGCTGGCCGTCCCGGGTCTCGGCCAGGTAGACGACGCCCATCCCGCCCGCGCCCAGCCGGGCCACCAGCCGGTATCCGCCGATACGCGACGGATCCGTCTGCTGCAACGGCGCACGCGCCACCAGGGCCCCCCTTTCGCGACCCCTGCATGGTAGCGGCTGTCAGCGGTCCCGGATGGTCGTCCAGGCCAGGGCGATGGCGACCAGATAGCCGACCGTGGCCACCAGGAGCGGGACGTGCAGGCTGAGCGCGTGTCCCCGGCCCAGCAGGGAACCGAGTACGGCCACGCCGAGCGCTCCGCCGGACTGCCGGGCGGCGTTCAGGACGCCGCTGGCCACGCCCGCGTGCTCCCGGCCCGCGGCGCCTACCACCGCGGCCGTCATGGCCGGCATGGCCAGCGAGATCAGGCCGATCAGCAGCGAGCCGGCCACGATCAGCGCGAGCGGGGTACTGGTTCCCGCGGTGGCGAGCAGCGCCGTGCCCGCCGCGGCCAGGGCAAGCCCGGCGATCATCGGGGGCCGCGGCCCGAGGCGCGCGGTCAGCCGGCCGCTGGCCAGCGAGCCGGCCCCGACGAACACGCTGCTCGGCAGCAGCAGCAGACCGGTGGCCAGCACCGTCTCGTGCCGCGCCTGCTGCAGGTAGAAGGACAGGCAGAGCAGCGTCCCGTACAGCACCAGGTTGAAGATCATCCCGACAGCGGTGGCGCCGCTCAGCTCCCGGGACCGGAACAGCGTCAGCGGCAGGAGGGGGTGCGGGTGGCGGCGTTCGGCACGGACAAAGAGCGAGCCGGCGACCAGGGCCGCGGCGAGCAGCGCACCGGGCAGCGGGGCGAGCCAGCCCTGCTCGCCCGCGGTGATGAAGCTCGCGGTGAGCGCGGCCAGCATGGTCACCCCGAGGAGCAGGCCGGGGACGTCGGTCCGGCGGTCGGGGTTCCGCGGTGACTCGGTGGCGTAGCGTCGCAGCAAGACGATGGTCAGCAGGCAGATCGGCACGTTGACCAGGAAGATCGAGCGCCAGCCCGCCACCGTCACCAGGACGCCGCCGGCCACCGGGCCGAGCGCGACGCCCAGCGAGCCCATCCCGCCCCACACGCCGAGCGCGCGGGCCCGGGCCCGCGGGTCGGGAAACTGGTGCACCAGCAGGGCCAGCGAGCAGGGCAGCATGGCCGACGCGCCCAGGCCCTGGACGGCGCGGGCGGCGACCAAGACGCCGAGCGACGGGGCGGCCGCGCAGGCCGCCGAGCCTACGGCGAAGGCGGCGAGCCCGAGGGTGAACACCTTCCTGGCCCCGACGCGGTCCGCGGTCGATCCCGCGGTGAGCATGATCGAGGCCAGGGCCAGCGTGTACGCGTCCACCACCCACTGCAGGCCGGCCAGCGAGCCGCCGATCTCCCCCTGGATGGCCGGCAACGCCACGTTCACGATCGTGACGTCGAGCTGGATCACGAAAAAGCCCAGACAGACGGAGATAAGCGCGGCGGCCGCCCGGTCGCGGCCCTCCCGTGGGGAACCGGTCACCATCGGCTCGGGCAAGGTGCAGAGGTTTCGGTCCATGTCTTCCAGCGTTACCCGCGGACGTTCAAAACCGTCTCGAAGGATGGTGCGGGCCGGGGCCGTCAGGACGCACTGGATCCGGGGTTTCACGGCGCTAGAACGCACTGGATCCCGGGTTCATGACGGTTCAGCTGCGCGGCGGGGCGGCGGACTGGGTATCAATGGGCACAGCCGTACCATGAGGCGCCTGGGTCGCAGGTATGGGGGTGCGGGTATGGGGTGCGGGCCGAGTTGAAAACGTCGTATCAAGGGGCTCGCGCGGCTCTCTGGACAACTGGAGAGTCACGAGGGCAGGGGAGGGCGCATGACTGAGACGATCGCAGCCGGATCGGCGGCGGGTCCGGACGAGCTGCCGGATCAGGTCAGTACCGAGAAAGCCGACGCGGTGGCCGACCTGAGGCGCACCGGGATCCACCCGGACTTCTGGTATCCGGTGGCCGTATCGGCGAGCGTGCGGAAGAAGAAGACCTTTGCCGCGCTGTTCGCGGGCGAGCGGATCGCACTGTACCGCGGCGAGAGCGGCACGGTGTACGCGCTGGAGGACCGGTGCGCCCACCGCCAGGTGCCGCTGAGCATGGGCGTCGTCGAGGGCGACCTGCTGCGCTGCTGCTATCACGCCTGGGCCTACCGGGGGAACGGCCGCATCTCGCAGATTCCGTACCTGCCCAAGGGCGTCAGCCGGCCGCCGCGGGGCGTCCGCGCCTATCCGGTGCGCGAAGCCTACGGCCTGGTGTTCGTCTTCCCCGGCGACCCGGAGAAGGCGGCCACGGCCGCCTTTCCCGAGCTGCCGGAGTTCGCGTCCAGCCGGCACAAGACGATGACGTTCTCGCGCACCGTCCGGTGCCACTACTCGTTCATGCACGAGAACCTGCTGGACATGAACCACCAGTTCCTGCACCGGGGCATCGTGGGCAAGATCCAGCCCAAGCTCCTCGGTTACGACAGCGACCCCCAGTCGGTGCAGGCCCGGTACCTGTTCAGCCACGCCGGCGGGAAGAAGGACCGCGGCGCCAACCTGCTCGCGGCCGAGGGCATCGGCGGCAGCAAGTCGACCGACGTCGTCACGATCAAGACCGGGTACCCGTACCAGACCCTCCAGCTGGTGCCGGAAGACGCCGAGCTTCCCGCGTTCTCGCTCTGGGTGGCCTACGTACCCGAGGATGCCGAGCAGCGCACCAACCACGTGTACGGCCTGCTCATGATCGAGAAGCCGCCGATCCCGGGGGCCCTCCACCTGGCCTGGCCGTTCATCAGGCGGTTCACCGAGCGCGTGTTCGCCGAGGACCGGATGGCGGTCGAGGCCGAGCAGCGCGCCTGGGACGAGCAGGGCGAGGACTGGAACCGCGAGGTCTTCCCGCTGATCCTCGACGTCCGCGACGTGCTGCGCAGCAACGGCGTGCCGATCCGCTCCGGGTCCGCGCTCTGCGGCGCCGCCTCGTTGTGTGGCGCGTCCACTGGAGGCTGTGGCTCAGGGGCGGGAGGCTAGGAGCTTCTCCATGTAGACGCGGCGGTAGCCGTCGTCGGCGTGCCGGCCAACCTCGCGGTAGCCGAGGTGGGTATAGATGGCCTGGTTTTCGGTCATGACCTCGTTGGTGTAGAGGCTGAGACGGGTGTGGCCGAGCAGGATGGCACGCCGTTCGGCGAAATCCATGAGCAGCCGACCGAGACCTGTGCCCTGGGATCCGGGGTGCACGGCCACGTTCCCGACGTGCAGGGCGTCCCCGTCCTCGGTCAGCTCGATCAGGCCGGCCACCGGCTGCCCGGTCACCCAGAGCTCGCCCGCGTCGACGGCGGCACCGTAGTCGGCCAGCATCGGGGCGGGCGGCCGGTCCATCCGGCTGAGGTACCTGGCGTAGGCGGCGCCCACGACCTCCCGGATGGCGGGCAGGTCGGCCGCGGTGGCCGGGCGCGGATCCATCAGCCCAGGGTAGGGGCCGAAGGGTTCACAGCGCGATGACGGTGGACATCTCGTGGACCCGGCCGGTGACGTCGGGGGTGTCGGCGGAGAGCAGGGAAGCGACCAGGTCGGCGACCTCCGCGGCGGTGCCGAACCGGCGCAGCTCGATCGTTTCGGCCAGGTCGGCCCGGATCCTCTCGGGCACGGGCGCGGCCATGTAGCGGGCTCCGGCACCGGGACCGGGAGTCACGGCGTCGACGCTGATCCCGAACCGGCTGGCCTGCAGGGCCAGCGACCGGGTGAACCCGGCCACCCCCGGCCGGGCCAGCGTGTCATGGCCGGAGGGGACGTGATCGTACTCACCGCAGACCGAGGACACCGTCACGATCCGGCCCGAGCGGCGGGCCATCATGGCGAACACCGCGGTACGGCACAGGTGGAACACGCCGTCCAGGCTGGTGTCGATCACGGCCCGCCAGTCGGCCTCGGCGAGCCGCGCCAGCGGCTGTTCCCTGGTGATGCCGGCGCAGCTGACCACCGCCTCGACCGGGCCGAGTTCCTCCTCGCTCAGCCGGAACCAGGAGCTCACCTCGGCCGCGTCGGTGACGTCCACGTCGGTCCCGATCGCGTAGCCGCCGAGTTCGCAGGCGTCCTTCTCGACCTCGCGCGCTGACGGCCCGTCGCCGTGGTAGCTGAAGCCGACGTCCCAGCCGTCCGCGGCCAGCCGCCGCACCGTGGCCGCGCCGATACCGCGTGATCCGTCGCTGACCAGCGCGACCCGGCCCTGCCGGTAGATCGCCTGGCTCACCGCCGTCTCCCTCTGCCCGGTCCCACCCTGTGATGTCAGGCATCGTAACGGCATTCCCGTTAGCGAGGTTAACGGGAGGTGAATTAGAGGTTCCGGCGTGTCGGACGGGGCTTTCCCCAGGCTGATCCGCGGTCCGATGGCTTAGCCTGAACCGTGCAAATGCTACGGATCGGATCCCTGGGCTCGTCGCGGATATCCCAGCCCGCCCTGATCGAGCCGGCCGACAGCGTGCCCGAGGTGACCGTGGCCGCGGTCGCGGCCCGCGACATGGCGCGGGCCGAGGCCTACGCGCTGCGGCACGGACTGGAAAGGGCCTACGGTTCCTACGAGGAGCTGCTGGCCGACCCGGACATCGACGCCGTCTACAACCCGCTGCCGAACTCGCTGCACGGGCCGTGGACGCTTCGGGCCATCGAGGCCGGCAAGCACGTGCTGTGCGAGAAGCCGTTCGCGTCGAACGCGGACGAGGCGGCGCAGGTGGCGCAGGCGGCTTCGGCCTCCGGGCTGGTCGTGATGGAGGCCATGCACTACCGCTACCACCCGCTGACCCAGCGGCTGACCGAGGTCGTGGGCGAGCTCGGGCCGGTACGGCACATCCAGGCCTGGACGAGCTTCGCCATCGTCGACCCCGGCGACATCAGGTACGACTACGGCCTGGCCGGCGGGGCGATGATGGACGGCGGCTGTTACGCGATCGACTGCCTGCGGCTGCTCGGAGGGGACAAGCCCTCGGTTACCGGGGCGCTGGCGGATCCGGTCGACCCGGGGGCGGTCCCGAAGGCGGCGGATCGCTCGCTGGCCGTGCAGCTGGCGTTCCCCGGCGGGGCGACGGGCTGGTTTGAGTCCTCCTTCACCAGGGACGGCCCGTTCCGGGCCGATCTGCACGTGATCTGCGAGGACGGGCTGGTGCACCTGGACAACTTCATCTTCCCTGGCCGCGGGCGGCTGATCGCGACCCGGGAGGGGACGGCCGTGGCCGACGAGCCGGGCACCGGCGAATCGACCTACGTGTACCAGCTGCGCGCGTTCGCGGCCGCGATCTCCTCGGGTGAACCGGTCCCGACGTCGGCGGCCAGTGCGCTGGTGACCATGCAGCTGATCGACGACGCGTACCGCGCGGCCGGGCTCGTACCGCGGCCGGCGGACGGGCGGGCATGACCCCCGCCGGAGCGGACGCGGCGCGGTTCGCGGCCGACCTGATCAGGATCGACACGACCAACCGGGGCGGCGGGGACGCGCGGGAGCGGCCGGCCGCGGAGTACGTGGCGGCACGCCTGGCCGAGGCGGGTCTCGAGCCGGTGCTGCTGGAGTCGGCGCCGGGGCGGGCGAACGTGGTGGCGCGGATCGGCGGCGCCGGCCCAGAGGCAGGCACAGCCGGGCCCGACGGGGTTGGGGCCGGGGCGGGGGCCCTCCTGCTGCACGGCCACCTGGACGTGGTCCCGGCCGACCCGGCGGACTGGTCGGTGCACCCGTTCTCCGGCGAGATACGCGACGGAGTCCTGTGGGGGCGCGGCGCGGTCGACATGAAGAACGCGGACGCGGTGCTGATCGCGCTGGCCGTCGAGTGGGCGCGCAGCGGCCGCCGGCCGCAGCGGGACATCGTGCTCGCGTTCACCGCGGACGAGGAAGACACCGCGGCGTTCGGCGCGCAGTGGCTGGTCGAACGGTACCCGGAGCTCTTCGAGGGCTGCACCGAGGCCATCGGGGAGTCCGGGGCGTTCACCTTCCACGCCGGGGCGGGACAGCGGCTCTACCCGATCGCCTCGGCCGAGCGGGGCACCGCCTGGCTGAAGCTGACCGCGCGGGGCCGGGCCGGGCACGGCTCCAAGCCGAACAACGCGAACGCGGTGACCCGGCTGGCCGAGGCGGTGACCAGGATCGGCGCGTACCGGTGGCCGGTCCGGCTGATCCCGACGGTGCGCGCCGCGATCGAGGCCATCGCCGCCGCGGGCGGTATCCGGCTGCCGGACGGGGCGCTGGACGGGGGCCTGGGGGCGGAGGAACTGCTCGGGTTGCTCGGGCCCGCGGGAGCGCTAGTGGCCGGGACCGTGCGCAACAGCGCCAATCCGACGATGCTGGCGGCGGGCTACAAGATCAACGTGATACCGGGCGAGGCGGTCGGCTTTGTGGACGGCCGGGTCCTGCCCGGCTTCTCCGACGAGTTCCGCGCCACCCTGGACGAGCTGACCGGACACGATGTGACCTGGGAGTACGCGCACGAGGAAAGGCCGCTGGAGGCACCCCTCGAGGCTCCGGTGATGGAGCGGATGGCGCGGGCGCTGCTGGCCGAGGACCCGGGCTCGGTCGTCGTGCCGTACTGCATGAGCGGCGGCACCGACGCCAAGCAGTTCTCCCGGCTCGGCATGACCTGCTACGGCTTCACCCCGCTGGTGCTGCCGGAGGGCTACGACTACTACGCCATGTTCCACGGCACCGACGAGCGCATCCCGCTGTCCGCGCTCGAGGCGAGCGTCCGCATTATGGACCGGTTCCTTACCGCTCCGCAGGTCGATCCAGAAATTTTTTAAACTTTTTTCTGGCGACTGTTTTCGCAGGTCAGAGGCCCTTGCGTCGAGTGTGGCGGGCGGGGCGGAGCGGGACCGGCTGGCATCGTGTGGCGTGTTCCGGGGCATGGCTTCTGCTGTCTGGTGACGGGCAGGCAGGAGGTAGTCGATGACCGTAGTTGACATACCGTCCGGCGCGCGCACGGCGGAGGCATGGCTCGGCGGGCGGTTCAGGCTCGACGAAAGGATAAACCTGGACGACCAGGTCAGCGTGCTCTCGGGTTCGTGCGGCTCCTCGTGGGAGGCGCGCGGCCTTTCCTTGTGGAAGGCCATCGACCAGCTGCTCAACCGTCCGGTGACGATCTACCTGCTGCCCTGCGGACCCGTCCCGAGCGCCGTGACCGACGCAGTGCGTTCGGCCGCCAAGGTATCCGACCCGCGGCTGGCCACCATCTACGACACCGACTTCGACGAGGAATGCCCGTACATCGTGGCGGAGTGGACGCCCGGCACGCACCTGGAGGACCTGGTGCTTTCCGGCCTGCCGCATCCGGCTCTGGCCGCCGCCATGATCGCGGACGCGGCCGACGCGATAGCCGTCGCGCACCGGGCCGGCCGGCCGCACCTGCGGCTGACCCCGCGCTCGTTGCGCTGGGACAACAGCAGCGGCCTCAAGATCACCGGCCTCGGGCTGGATGACGCGCTCTGCGGCAGCACCGGCGGGAACCCGGTGGCGGCCGACACCGCGGCGCTGGCCCGGATGCTGTACGCGCTGCTCACCGGGTACTGGCCTGGCGATGAGCCCACCGCGCTGCCCGCCGCGCCCCGGCACAAGGGGAACGTCTGCACGCCGCGCCAGATCCGCGCCGGCGTGCCCGCCATGCTGGACGCCATCGCCTTCCGCGGCCTGCAGGGGCTGGCCGCCGACGCCCCGCTGCGGCCGCAGACCCCGGCTGGGATGGCCATCGCGCTCAGCATGCTGCAACGGCCGTCTTACCAGCTGGAACGGCTGGAGAGCGGGCCCGTCGCCCGGTCGGATAGCCAGCGGCGGCAGGCGCGGCACGCGAGGGTCGGCTCCCGGCTCCGCACCACGCTGCTGCGCCCAGCGGTCTAGCCTCGGGGTTGCGTGTTCAATCCGGGTCGTCTGACAGCACGGATTGCACTCGCAAACGCGGGCAGCGGCTCTATGCGTCCGGTGGGGCGCCGCGGAGGTCGACGGCGCGGGCGAGGGCGTCGGCCAGGTCGTCGGTCAGGCAGTTCCCGGCGGCCAGCACCTCGGTCACCCGGGCGGCGACGTGCCCGGCCAGCTCGCGCGCGGCGTCCGGCTCCTGGCCGGCCAGGTCTTCCACCTCGTCGAGGAGGTCTTCCAGCTCGCCGGTGTCGGGATACCAGCCGTCGTCCGGGTCGCAGTCGGCGGCTTCGGCGGCCAGCCCGGCGAGGACGTCATCGAGCTCGGCGCGCAGCCCGGCGGCCGGGTCGGGACCGGCGCGGACCCAGGTGAGCACCGCCGCGACCGCGTGCGGGCACGGAGCCCCTTCCCGGTACGGGGCCGGGCAGGCGCAGCGCGCATCCAGGCCAGAGCGACTGACCCGCACGCTGACCTCGATGCCGTCCACGATCGCCTCGATCTGCGGCCCGACCGCGGAAAACCCCGCCACCTTGTCCGCCAGCGTCTCGGCCTGCGCGAAGACGGCCTCGTCTACGGCCGTGCGCAGTGACTCCTCGGTCAGCTCGATCTGTGCCATCCGCCGTCATCCGGAGGTGAGCAGGTGGCGGATCCGGTCCTGCCCCAGCGCCAGCAGCAGCGTGGGCAGCCGCGGGCCGGTGTCCTTCCCGATCAGCAGCTGGTAGAGCAGGATGAACCAGGCCCGCTGGGCCGCCTTCAGCTCCGGCGTCGGCGGGGCATCCAGCGGCAGGCCACGCAGCAGCTTCGGAATGCCGTACAGCAGGGTGGTCAGGCCGTTGAGGGACCAGTCATCGCCCATCCGTTCGGTCAAAAGCTTGAGCGCGCGCCGTTCCTCATCGCTCAGCCTGGCCAGCCGGTCCTGGTCCGGCTTGCGGCGGACCTGGGTCCGGTCGGCGGGATCCATGTACCCGGCCACCCAGGCCTGCGCGCAGTCCAGCCGGGGCCGGACCTCGTCCAGCGAGGCGACCGGGTCCTCCGTGGTCAGGTCCTGCAGGATGCGGAGGATCTGGGCCTGGTCGCCGGCCGTGATGTCCGCCACCGAGGCCAGCGTCCGGAACGGCAGCGGCCGCGGCGTGACCGGCAGCGGGCCCTCCGCGGTCCCGGCCGCGCGGCCGTACACGGCCCGGGCCGGCGCGTCGGCGGTGCCGTCGGCGACCTTGCGGCTCAGTGCGTCCCACTCGTCGTAGACCCGGCCCACCTCCTGGTCGAAGGCCAGGGTGATGGACTGCTCCGGGCGGCGCCGGGCGTACAGCCAGCGAACCAGCGGGGCCTCGAAGATCTCCAGGGCGTCCGCCGGAGTGGGCGCGCCGCCGACCGAGCCGCTCATCTTCGACGACCCCCCGCTGGTACCGACGAAGGAGTACCCGAAGTGCAGCGGCATCTCGCCGCCGAAGATCTCCG
>DAIOWL010000168.1:0-9060 GCA_036758545.1 Streptosporangiaceae bacterium
TCCGACACCGTCACCACCCGCCCGGCGTGCCCGGACAGGATGTCGAACGGGATGTCACCCGGCCGACTGACCGCAATGCCATCCGCCATGGTGGGGCCGGCCTGCACGGAAACCGGATGCCCGGCCGCCAGCGAACCTGGATACGGCGCGACCGCCTCCGCCTGCACGCCGATCACCTGGATCTCCGGGTCGAGGCCCTTGACCGCCGCCGTCACGCCGGCCGCGAGCCCGCCCCCGCCCACCGACAACACGACTGTCCGGACCTGCGGGCACTGCTCGATGATCTCGAAGCCGAGGGTGCCCTGCCCGGCCACGATGTCCCGGTGGTCGTAGGGGTGGATGAACACGGCTCCGGTCCGCTCGGCGAAGGCCAGGGCCTCGGCGAGCGCGTCCTCCACGCACGTGCCGTGCAAGATGACGTCCGCGCCGTAGCCCCGCGTGGCCTGCACCTTGGGCAGCGGCGCGCCGGCGGGCATGACCACGGTGGCCGCGCAGCCGAGCCGCCCGGCGGCGAACGCGACCCCCTGGGCGTGGTTGCCCGCGCTGGCCGCGACGACGCCGCGGGCCCGTTCGGCGTCGGAGAGCCTGGCGATCCTGGAGTAGGCCCCGCGCACCTTGAACGACCCGGTCCGCTGGAGGTTCTCGCACTTCAGGAACACCGGGCCGGCCACCGTCTCGGACAGCACCCGGGAGTGGAGCACGGGAGTGTCCGAGATCACATCGCGGATCAGCGCGCGGGCCGCGGCCACGTCGTCGAAGCTCACCGTGCCTGGTGTTGTTGCCACGGGATAGAAGTGTGCCACCCATTTCCGGGCCCGGCGTCCCCGGCCGGAACGGGGCAGATGGTAAAGACCTGCGATCACGACATACTGTCGAATGGTGCAGCAACACAGCCACCATCCCCGCACCAGCCACCCAGCCCCCGCGACCCTCGGAGAGTTGCGCGCCAGCGGCCACGCGTACCGCGGCGTCAAGGAAGAGATCAGGGACAACCTGCTCGCCATGATGCGGGCGGGCCAGGATCCCTTCCCCGGCATCGTCGGGTTCGGCCAGACCGTCCTGCCCCACCTCGAGCGCGCCCTGATCGCGGGGCACGACATCATCCTGCTCGGCGAGCGCGGCCAGGGTAAGACCCGGCTGATCCGCACGCTGGCCGGGCTGCTCGACGAGTGGACGCCGACCGTCGCGGGCTGCGAGATCAACGACCATCCCTACCAGCCGGCCTGCGCACGGTGCCGCCGGCTCGCCGCGGAGATGGGCGACGACCTGCCGGTCAGCTGGTGGCACCGCGACGACAGGTACGGCGAGAAGCTCGCCACCCCGGACACCAGCGTCGGCGACCTGATCGGCGACATCGACCCGGTCAAGGTGGCCGAGGGCCGCACCCTCGGCGACCCGGAGACCATCCACTTCGGCCTGGTGCCGAGGACCAACCGCGGCATCTTCTCCCTGAACGAGATGCCCGACCTCGCCGAGCGGATCCAGGTCTCGATGCTGAACGTGCTGGAAGAGCGCGACATCGGCATCCGCGGCTACGCGCTGCGGCTGCCGCTCGACCTGCTCCTCGTGGCCAGCGCCAACCCGGAGGACTACACCAACCGGGGCCGGATCATCACGCCGCTCAAGGACAGGTTCGGCGCCGAGATCCGCACCCACTACCCGATGACGCTCACCGACGAGCTCACCCTGATCAAGCAGGAAGCCGACATCTGGACGGCCGCGGAGCTCCCCGACCACCTGGTGGAGGTGATCGCCAGGTTTACCCGGGGGGTGCGCGAGTCGCCCGCCGTCGACGCGCGTTCCGGGGTCTCCGCGCGGTTCGCCATCGCCGCCGCGGAAAGCGCGGCCGCGTCCGCGGTGCGCCGGTCAGCGCTGGCCGGGGCGACCGAGACGCCGGTCGCCCGGGTGTGCGACCTGCCCGCGGTGGTCAGCACGCTGCGCGGCAAGGTCGAGTTCGAGGTCAGCGAGGAAGGGCGCGAGGAGGAGGTGCTCGGCGCGATGCTGCGCCGGGCGATCGCCGACACGTTCCGGTCCCGGCTGGGCGGCGTGGATCTTTCCGGCCTGCTCGCCAAGTTCGAGGAGGGCGGCACGGTCGAGTCCGGCGAGCTGGTGCCCGCCGCCGACCTGCTGCAGCGGGTTGGTGACGTCCCCGGCCTGGCCAGGATCATGGCCCGGCTGGGCATGGAGGGCGGCGAGTCCTTCGGTCACGCGGCGGCGGCGGTGGAGTTCACCCTGGAAGGGCTCTACCTGATGCGCCGCCTGTCCAAGGACACCGACGGCGGTACCAGCGTGTACGGGACCTAGGAGCGTTATTTCCCATGCCCAACTACCGGTACGGCCGCTACGTCTACGGGCCGGACCCGCTCGCGCTTCCGTTCGACGTCCGCGGCGCGGTCGACGAGATGGGCGACGCGGTACTCGCCGGGGCCAATCCGGCTGACGCGCTCCGCGAGATGCTCCGCCGGGGCCTCGGTGACCGGGCCGGACGGCGCGGTCTCGACGACATGCTGCGACGAGTCAGGGAACGGCAGCGCGAGATCCGTGGCAGCGGCCGGCTCGACGGCATCCTCGAGCAGGCTCGCGCCCTGCTCGACACGGCCATCGGGCAGGAGCGCGCCGAGCTGTTCCCCGACCCGGGCGACGAGGCCAGGATGCGCGAGGCCGACCTCGACGCGCTGCCCGCCGACACGGCCCAGGCGATCCGGCAGCTGGCCGACTATGACTGGCGCTCACAAGCCGCCCGCCAGACCTTCGAGCAGCTCAAGGACCTGCTGCGCAGCGACGTGCTGGACAGCCAGTTCCGCGGCATGCGGCAGGTCATGCAGAACCCCGACCCGCAGGCGATGCAGCGGGTCAAGGACATGCTCGGCGACCTGAACGAGATGCTGGCCGCCGACGCCCGCGGCGAGCATACCCAGGCGGACTTCGACCAGTTCATGGAGCGGTACGGCGACATGTTCCCGGACCGTCCGCAGAACCTCGAGGAACTGGTCGACTCGCTGATCAGCCGGATGGCCGCGGCCGAGCGGCTGCTCCGCTCGCTCAGCGACGAGCAGCGCGAGGAACTCGCCCAGCTGATGGCGAACGCGCTGGAAGACGCGGGCCTGGCGGCCGAGATGGCCAGGCTCGCCGACGCGCTCCGGTCCCGGCGCCCGGAGCTGGACCGGGCCGGCATGAGCGGCAGCGTGCAGATGTCCGGCGAGGAGCCGCTGGGCCTCGGCGACGCCACCACCGCGCTGGCCGAACTCGCCGACCTGGCCGAGCTGGAGAACGCGCTCGGCCAGGACTACCCGGGCGCGAGCCTGGACGACGTCGACGAGGAGGCGGTCCGGCGCGCCTTCGGCCGGCAAGCCGTGGACGACATCGAGGCCCTGCGCCGGATCGAGCGCGAGCTCGAGCGGCAGGGCTACCTGACCCGCAACGCCGGCCAGCTCGAGCTCACCCCCAAGGCCGTGCGCAGGCTCGGGGACACGGCGCTGCGCCGGATCTTCTCCGACCTGAGCTTCGGCCGGGCCGGCGACCACGACCTGCGGGACGCCGGCCAGGCAGGTGAGCTGACCGGCACCACCCGCGCCTGGGAATTCGGCGACGAGCAGCCCCTCGACGTCCCCGCAACAGTGCGGAACGCGCTCTTGCGGGGCGGCCGTCCCGCCCCCGGCACGGCGGTGAAGCTGGCGGCGGCGGATTTCGAGGTGGCCGAGACCGAGCGCCGCAGCGCCGCGGTGGTGTCCCTGCTCGTCGACCTGTCCTATTCGATGCAGCTGCGCGGGACCTGGGCGGCGGCCAAGCAGACCGCGCTCGCGCTGCACGCGCTGCTGCGCAGCCGGTTCCCGCAGGACGCCATCCAGGTCATCGGCTTCTCCAACTACGCGCGTGAACTGCGCGAGACCGAGCTGGCCGGACTGGGCTGGGACATGGTGCAGGGCACCAACCTGCACCATGCGCTGCTGCTGGCAGGCCGTCATATCGACCGGCACCCGGAGCACGAGCCGGTCGTCTTGATCGTGACCGACGGCGAGCCAACCGCCCACCTGCAGCGGGACGGGCGGTCCTGGTTCGACTGGCCGCCGTCTCCCGAGACGGTCGAGCTCACCCTGGCCGAGGTGGACAAGATGACCCGCCGACACGCCGCGCTGAACATTTTCATGCTTGCGGATGATGTGCGGCTCTCCGCGTTCGTTGACAATGTCGCGAGGAGGAACGGCGGGCGCGTGCTGCAGGCGGCGCCCGAGCATCTCGGTGAGTACGTCATCCGTGACTTCCTCCGCACCCGCGGCGCCGGTCGGCGGTAGATTTTCCTCGTCGGCTGACACGCGGGGGGCTCCGCCCCCCGCGAACCCCCCGGGCCGGTAATACAGCTTTTGAATGCCGAATCAGGAGGAATTGTGAGTTCTACCAGCGGATCAGCCGAGAGGTCGGCGGGCCGGACGATACTCGCGGTGATTCTCGGCATCATCGCCCTGATCTTCATCGTGGTCGCGATCATCTACGTTGCCGAGCCGGCCAAGTCGCTGCCCAGCTTCGTTCCCGGGCATATCGCCGGCTCTACCGGGCACCACCCGTTGCGGGCCGTAGGCTCACTCGTCATCGGTATCGTCTTCGCGGTCGGGGCCTGGTTCGCCCTGGCGTACAAGCCCAGGCCCCAGGCCGAGGCGCCGAACAACAAGGAAAGCTCTCCCGCGGGGCGGAGCTGACTGTACTTTCCCGCTCGCCTCGCCAGGCCTTTAGCTGTTGCTGAGGGCCTGGCGCAGGTCATCGAGCAGGTCGTCGCAGTCCTCAATGCCGACCGACAGCCTGATCAGGTCGCCGGGCACCTCGAGGGGCGAGCCGGTGACGGAGGCGTGCGTCATCCGCGCCGGGTGCTCGATCAGCGACTCCACCCCGCCGAGCGACTCGCCCAGGGTGAACAGCCGGGTCCGGCCGCAGGCCAGGACCGCGGCCTCCTCGCCGGCCAGCAGCCGGAACGACACCATGCCGCCGAACGCGCGCATCTGCTCCTGCGCGGTCTTGTGGCCGGGATGCGACGGCAGGCCGGGGTAGAGGACCTCGGACACGGCCGGGTGCTCGGCCAGCATCTGCGCGACCCGCATCGCGTTCCTGCAGTGCCGGTCCATCCGCGCCGCGAGCGTCTTGACACCGCGCAGCGTCAGCCACGAGTCGAACGGGCCGGCCACGCCGCCGGTCGCGTTCTGGGTGAAGGCGAGCCGCTCGGCGAGTTCGGGGTCGGCGACCACCAGGGCCCCGCCGACCACGTCGGAGTGCCCGCCCAGGTACTTGGTGGTCGAGTGGACCACCACGTCGGCCCCGAGCGCGAGCGGCTGCTGCAGGTACGGCGACGCGAACGTGTTGTCCACCACGAGCAGCGCCCCGGCCTCGTGCGCCGCCTCGGCCAGGGCGCGGATGTCGGCGATGCCCAGCAGCGGGTTCGTCGGCGTCTCGGCCCATACCACCGTGGTCTTGCGGGCGGCGAGTTGCTCCCGCACGGCCGCGACGTGCGATATCGGCACCACGTCGTGGGACAGTCCCCAGCCCGAGAACACCCGGGCGAACAACCGGTACGTGCCGCCGTATGCGTCGTCCGGCACCAGCACGTGATCACCGGGCGAGCAGACCGTCCTGAGCAGGCAGTCCTCCGCGGCCATGCCGGAAGCGAAGGCCAGCGCTCGGGGGGCGCCCTCCAGCGCGGCCAGGCACTGCTCCAGCGCGGTCCTGGTCGGGTTGGCGGACCGGGAGTACTCGTAACCGCCGCGCAGACCGCCCACCCCGTCCTGCTTGTAGGTGGACACCTGGTAGATGGGCGGCACCACCGCGCCGGTAACCGGGTCGGGCTCCTGGCCCGCGTGGATGGCCAGGGTCTCGAAGCCGTCCTGGTTAGTCACGACTGCAGCCTTTCGTAGGTATCAGGTGTTCGCGGCGAGGAAGGTCAGTACGTCCTGCCGGGTGAGCAACCCGGTCGGCTTCCCGTTCACGTGCACCAGCGCCGCGCCGGCCTTCTCCAGCGCCAGGACCGCCCGGGACACCGGTTCGCCCAGGCCGACGGTTGGCAGCGGCGCCGACATGTGCCCGCCGACCGGGTCGGACGGGCGGGCCCGCCCGGCCACCAGGGCGTCGAGCAGGTCGCGTTCCACCACCGACCCGATCACCTCGGCGGCCATCACCGGCGGCTCTTCCTTGACCACGGGCAGCTGGGACACGTCGTACTCGCGCAGCAGCGCGATGGCCGCGCCGACGTTCTCCTCCGGGTGGACGTGGACGAACTCGGGCAGGCTGCGCCCCTTCCTGGCCATCACGTCGGCCACCAGCGGCTCGCTGGTCTGCGAGGCGAGGAAGCCGTAGTCGGCCATCCACTCGTCGTTGAAGATCTTCGACAGGTAGCCCCGGCCGCCGTCGGGCAGCAGCACGACGACCACCGCGTCCGGGCCGGCCGCCTCGGCCACCCGCAGCGCGGCCGCGACCGCGAGCCCGGACGAGCCGCCGGTGAGCAGCGCTTCCTCCCGGGCCAGCCGCCTGGTCATGCCGAACGACTCGGCGTCGCTGATCGCGATGATCTCATCGCACACGGACGGGTCGTAGGTGGCGGGCCAGATGTCCTCGCCGACGCCCTCGACCAGGTACGGGCGCCCTGAGCCGCCCGAGTAGACCGAGCCTTCCGGGTCGGCGCCGATCACCCGCACCGCGCCGCCCGACACCTCTTTCAGGTACCGCCCGGTGCCGGTGATCGTGCCCCCGGTGCCGATGCCGGCCACGAAGTGGGTCACCGCCCCGTCGGTCTGCTTCCAGATCTCCGGGCCGGTGGTGGCGTGGTGCGAGGCCGGGTTCTCCTGGTTGGCGTACTGGTCGGGCTGCCAGCCGCCCGGAATCTCGCTCGCCAGCCGGCGCGCCACGCTGTAGTAGGAGTCCGGGTGGTCGGGCGCGACCGTCCCGGGGCACACCACGACCTCGGCCCCGTACGCGCGCAGCACCGCGATCTTGTCCTGGGCCACCTTGTCCGGGCAGACGAAGACGCACCGGTAGCCGCGTTCGGCCGCGACGATGGCCAGGCCCACCCCGGTGTTGCCCGAGGTGGGCTCAACGATGGTGCCACCCGGTCGTAGCGCGCCGCTCTCCTCGGCCGCCGCCACCATCCGCAGCGCGATGCGGTCCTTGACCGAGCCGCCCGGGTTGAAGTACTCGACCTTCGCCAGCACGGTAGCCCCGGGGATGCCCCGGGTCACCGACCGCAGCCGGACCAGCGGGGTGTTCCCCACCAGCCCGCTCAATGAGTCATGGACCTGCATGGTGCGACGCTATCCGACGCTGATCACTACCCGCGGGTAGTACTGGTTCTGGCCAGGCGTTAACTTGGAAGAACCCAATGCGAGGAGGCCGGACCATGCCCGAAGCAGTGATCGTCGCCACCGCCCGGTCGCCCATCGGCCGTGCGGGCAAGGGCTCGCTCACGAGCATCCGCCCGGACGACCTGGCCGCCCAGATGGTGAGCGCGGCGCTGGCCAAGGTGCCGCAGCTCGACCCGGCCGACATCGGCGACCTGATCCTCGGCTGCGGGCTGCCCGGCGGCGAGCAGGGCTTCAACATGGCGCGCGTGGTGGCGGTGCTGCTGGGCCACGATCACCTGCCCGGCACGACCGTCAACCGGTACTGCTCCTCTTCTCTGCAGACCACCCGGATGGCGTTCCACGCGATCAAGGCCGGCGAGGGGGACGTGTACGTCTCGGCCGGGGTCGAGTGCGTGAGCCGGCTGGCCAAGGGCAGCAGCGATTCCTGGCCCGACACGCACAACCAGGCCTTCGCCGAAGCGGGGCAGCGTACCCAGCGGACCGCGGCCGGCGAGGCTGGGGCCTGGCACGACCCGCGCGAGGACGGGAACATACCCGACCTCTACATCGCGATGGGCCAGACCGCGGAGAACGTGGCCGAGCTGCGCGGCATCTCGCGCGAGCAGCAGGACGAGTTCGGGGTGCGCTCGCAGAACCTGGCCGAGAAGGCCATCGCCAATGGTTTCTGGCAGCGCGAGATCACCCCCGTCACCCTGCCGGACGGCTCTGTGGTCAGCGCCGACGACGGTCCCAGGCCCGGTACCACGATAGAGAAGGTCGCCGCGCTCAAGCCGGTGTTCCGCCCGGACGGCACGGTCACCGCGGGGAACTGCTGCCCGCTCAACGACGGGGCGGCGGCGGTCGTGGTGATGAGCGACGTCAAGGCGGCCGAGCTCGGCATCACGCCGCTGGCGCGGATCGTGTCCTCCGGGGTGACCGCGCTGTCCCCGGAGATCATGGGACTGGGGCCGGTGGAGGCGTCCCGGCAGGCGCTGGCCCGGGCCGGGATGGCCATCGACGACATCGACCTGGTGGAGATCAACGAGGCGTTCGCCGCCCAGGTCATCCCGTCCTACACCGACCTCGGGGTGGACCTGGCCAAGCTCAACGTGAACGGCGGCGCGATCGCGGTCGGGCACCCGTTCGGCATGACCGGAGCCCGCATCACCACCACCTTGCTGAACAGCCTGCAGTTCCACGACGCCACCCTGGGCCTGGAGACCATGTGCGTCGGCGGCGGCCAGGGCATGGCGATGATCTTCGAGCGGCTCAGCTGAACATTTGGTTGCGACTTGGGGGTTGTCAGGCGGCCTCCGATGAGGCACGCTCAGGTCAAGAGCGGACTCCCAATGGAGGTGCCAGTTGTCGCTGACCCACTCACCGAATCTGCACAGTAGCCTCATCGCGCGCATTCCGGTCACAACCGGCCGCACCCTCGCTGAGTGGTTCCACCGGCTCGAAGCTGGCCCCGCATTCCTCCGCCGTGAAGAACAAGCCCACTGGCTGGCCGACGACGCCGGCATCTCCTGCGGCTACGCCTACGCGATCGTGCACGAGTACGAGATGCGTCGGCGCCTGCGCCTCAACGGAGCCTGACCGGCTCATCCCGTCGCGCCCGGCGCCGGTTCCGCCCGGCGCAAATGCGGCGCGCCCCGGCCGTCCCGTCGCGCCCAGGCAGCCTAGGCTCCTGGCTGCGCGGGTACGTTGACCCCACCCGTTCGGCCCCTATCGGCGCGCCCGCCCG
>DAIOWL010000168.1:9160-10253 GCA_036758545.1 Streptosporangiaceae bacterium
GGCCGGCCTCTTCCCTTGGGCTACGGGGGCGGATTCATAATACCGCCCGTGCAATTGCCTAACCGAGGAGTAGCAAAGACCTCTTCTATTAATTTTGGCCACTGGCCGCGTTTACTGCATACAAATTGCGGAGCGTAGTTAATTACAAGATCGACATTAACGCTATGTAACCGGGCGATCAGTTTCCGCGTCGGCACCGGCATCCACGTGGGCGCGGGCGCGGGTGAAAATGGCGTCGAGCATAGCCGGAGTCACCCGGCCGGTGAATGTGTTCTGCTGGCTTGGGTGATAACAGCCGATGAGCAGCACTTCGCCCGGTGCCTGCGTATTGGTCAGCCGGACCTCGGTACCGTGACCGAACTTCGGGCGCGGCCGCGGCAGCGCGAAACCGCACTGGCCGAGTACCGGCCATATCGCCTGCCAGGCAAATCCGCCAAGGCAAACGATTACCCGCAGGTCAGCAGCCACTAGGCGAAGTTCGGCGGTAAGCCAGGGCGCGCACGTATCCCGTTCGGCGGGTTCCGGCTTATTGTCCGGCGGGGCGCAGCGAACCGCGGCCGCCATCCGGGCACGCAGCAGGCGCTGCCCGTCCCCCATGGCCACGCTGGTCGGTTTCTCCGCCCAGCCGCACCGGTAGAGCGAGGCGAAGAGAAAATCGCCGCTGCGGTCGCCGGTGAAGATCCGGCCGGTGCGGTTTCCGCCGTGCGCCGCGGGCGCGAGCCCTACGATCAGCAACGCTGGCCTGGCCGACCCCCAGCCGGGGATGGGGCGGCCCCAGTAGGGCTCGTCGCGGAAGGAACGGCGGCGCACGACGGCCACGTTCTCGCGCCAGGCCACCAGGCGAGGGCAGGCGCGGCAGACCGACTGACGCGCGACGAGTTCGTCCAGCGTGCCCGCTCCGGCGGCCAGGTCCGCCACCTCGGCCGCGCTGCCTGCGACGGGCGTGCCCGGCCCGGCCGGGTCATCGGGCCAGTCGCCCGGCGGGACTCCGGAACCCGTTCCCACTGTGCTCACCGCTGCATCAGCCGGGTGAATCGCCAGCGAGCGACCAGGCCATGCCGTCTAGGATGTCGTGCTCGCTCACCAGGACCCC
>DAIOWL010000169.1:0-10234 GCA_036758545.1 Streptosporangiaceae bacterium
AGCAACCGAACAGTTGCCACTCTATGGCAACCATCTGGTTGCGTCAAATGCCGGGGTCGCTCAGGAGGGGAGGGGGCTCGGGAGCGGTGCGGTAGGTTGCCTGGGTGGGTGGTGAGCGGGATATCGTGGAGCGCTTTGTCGCCTCGCTGGAGGCTCGCGACTGGGAGGCCTGGACCGCGCTGCTGCATCCGGACGTGGTCTACGAGATCCCGCAGTCCCGGGAGCGGATCCGCGGACGCGACCGCTATCTGCAGTTCAACCAGGAATTTCCGGGCGACTGGCATCTGCGGCCTAAGGTCGTCATCGCTGACGAGCAGCACGGGGTGGTGTGGTTCGAGTGGGACCTCGACGGCCGTACCGACGACGCCATGGCGTTCTTCGAGTTCGCCGACGGGCTGATCACCCGGGTCACGGACTTCTGGCCCGAGCCTTACGAACCGCCGACCGGGCGTGAGCACCTGACCGAGCGCTGGTAACCCGGCCCGTTCGGGACCTTTGGAGGAATGATGACCTTGATCGCGCGCTTCCAGGTCGATGGCTACGAGCCCCGGCAGGTGACCGGGTTCGACGCGGACTGGTTCGGCCTGATGACGTTCGCGAAGACCTTCACCTCGGGGATCACCGGGCACGCCACCACGCTGTTCATGGCCGCGGGCAGCCAGGAAGGATCCCGGTCGTACGTGGCCACCGAACGGATCACCGGGCGTCCCGACGGCGGGGAGGAGGGCTCGGTGACCGTGCAGCACGGCGGGCTCGAGTCCGATCCCGATGTCTGGTTCGGCCACATCGTGCCGAACACCGGCACCGGGGGCTTCGCCGGCTGGGCGGGCTCGGCCCGGATCCTGCACGACGACAAGGGCGCGTACTTCGAGATCAAGCTGGCCTGAGCGGCGCGCCTGGGAAATACTGGCCAGTAGGATTCCGGGAGGCTGACACTTGGAAAAGAACCTGGCCAGGCAGGCTGAGCTGGCCTTCGAACGGCAGGGCGACTACGACGCGCTGTGCTACGAGGGCGCCTGGCACACCAGCGGGCAGATGGCCGACCGCGGGTCCCGGCTCGGGACGGGGCTGGCCGGCCTGGGCGTGCGGCCCGGCGACCGGCTGCTGGTGCTGATGGCCAACTGCCCGGAGGTCCTGACCACCTACACCGCCGCGTGGCGCGCCGGCGCGGTGGTCACCCCGCTGATCTTCCTGGCCAGCGAGGACGAGCTGCGGCACGCGCTGAACGACTCCGGCGCGGTCGGCGTGGTCACCACGGTCGAGTTCCTGCCGAAGGTCTCCGCTGTCCTCGGCGATACTCCGGACGTCCGGTTCGTGCTGGTTCCCGGGGCGGGTTCGGCGGCCGAGGCGGCTCCCGGGGTCCCGGTGCTCGACTTCGATCAGGTGGCCTCGGCCGAGCCCGGATCCATCGCCGACCGGTCCGGCACCGACCTGGCCGCCCTGCTCTACACCGGCGGCACCACGGGCCGGTCCAAGGGGGTCCCGCTCACCCACGCGGGCCTGTACTGGTGCGGGTCGGCCGCGCACGAGCAGTCAGTGCGCTCGAACGTGTCCAGCTCGGTGCTGCCGCTGCCGCTGGCGCACGCCTACGGCCTGCTGGTCATCTGCGGCGGCATGCACCGCACCGACCACACCAGGACCATCCTGATGCGCTGGTTCGACCCGGCCGGGTGGGTGAAGCTGGCCGCGGAGCACAAGGTGCAGGGCAGCGCGCTGGTGCCGTCGATGATCCAGATGCTGCTCAGCCAGCCGCTGGAGGACGCGGACCTGTCCAGCCTGGTCGCGATCTCATCCGGGGCGGCACCGCTGGCCGAGGAGGTCCGGCGCGAGTTCGAGACACGGGTCCCCAGCGCGACCGTCTACGAGGGCTACGGGTGCACCGAGGCGGCCACGTTCATCTCGGCCAATCCGTGGGGCGCGCGGCGGCTCGGCAGCGTCGGCCTGCCGGTGCCCGGCGTCGAGCTCACCATCCAGGACGAGGCGGGCCAGGCGCTTCCGGCGGGCCAGGACGGCGAGATCTGCGTGCGGTCCCCCGGCGTGATGACCGGCTACTGGCGGAGCGAGGACACGTCGGCGCTGGCGGGCGGCTGGCTGCACACCGGCGACATCGGGCACGTGGATAACGACGGCTACCTGTACGTGGTGGACCGCAAGAAGGACCTGATCCTGCGCGGCGGCTTCAACGTCTTCCCGCGCGACATCGAAGACGTCCTGCTGTCCCACCCGGCGGTGGCCCAGGCCGGGGTGGTGGGACGGCCGGACCCGCGGCTCGGCGAGGAGGTCGTCGCGTTCGTGTCGCTGCGGCCGGACGCGGAGGCCACCGCGGGCGAGCTCACCGAGCACGCCCGGCAGCACCTGGCCGCGAACAAGTACCCGCGGGAGATCACGATCGTGCCCATGGTGCCACTCACCAGCGTCGGCAAGCTCGACCGCAAGAAACTGCGGCAGTGGGTCAGGGGTGAGCCGCCGGCCGTATCTGGCCGGTGACCTCGCCGAATCCGATCCTGGCGCCGCCGGCGCCGGGCGCCGTGGCGCTGATCGTCACCTCGTCGCCGTCTTCGAGGAAGCTGCGGACCGACCCGTCGGGCAGCGTGAGCGGCTCGGCGCCGCCCCAGCTCAGCTCCAGCAGGCAGCCCCGCTGGTCCCGCTCCGGGCCGCTGACCGTGCCCGAGCCGAACAGGTCGCCGGCGCGGGTCGAGGCGCCGTTCACCGTCATATGGGCCAGCATCTGCGCGGCCGTCCAGTACGTGGTCGCGTACGGCGGGCGCGCCACCAGCTGCCCGTTCAGCCGCACCTCGAGCGCGAGGTCCAGGCCCCACGGGCCGGCGTCGGCCAGGTAGGGCAGCGGCTCCGGGTCCCGCGGCGGCGGGCTGACCCTGGCGTGCTCCAGCGCGTCGAGCGGCACCACCCAGGGCGAGACCGAGGTGGCGAACGACTTGGCCAGGAACGGGCCGAGGGGCTGGGATTCCCAGGCCTGCAGGTCGCGGGAGGACCAGTCGTTGAGCAGGAACACGCCGAACACGTGCTCGGCGAAGTCGGCCACCGGCACCGGCCCGGTTGAGCCGGCGCCGACCACGAAGCCGACCTCGGCCTCGAAGTCGAGCCGCCGGGACGACCCGAACACCGGGCCGGAACCCCGATCCGCCCCCCGGCGCTGGCCGCACGGGCGGGTGACCGGGGTGCCGGACGGCACGATGGTGCCCGACCGGCCGTGATAGCCGATCGGCATGTGCTTCCAGTTCGGCGTGAGCGGCTCCCCGTCCGGCCGGAATATCCGCCCGGCGTTGGCCGCGTGGTACTCGTTGCCGAAGAAGTCCACGTAGTCCCCTGGCGTGAACGGCAGGTGCAGCCGCACCGCGGCCAGCGGGAGCAGCGCGGCCTCGGTCGCGCCGCCGAGCCGCTCCCCCCGCTGGCTGGCGGTGAGCAGGTCGGTGATCCTGGCCCGCACCTCGGTCCACCGGGCCCGGCCCTGAGCCATGAAGGCGTTCAGCGACGGCTCGCCGAACACCTCGTCGCCCAGCGCCCGGGCGAGGTCCAGGACCGAGTCACCGATCCGGACCCCGACCCTGGCGCTGCTGCCGTCATCGTCGGAGAACACGCCGTAGGGCAGGTTGGCCAGCCCGTACGGCGTCCTGGCCGGCAGGTCAGGCCAGCCGGCGGCGGTCAGGCGCCCTCCCCGCCTTTGCCGTCTTTGCCGTCTTCGCCGTTGAGGTGGCGGATGGTCTCGCCCACGTAGATCTGGCGCGGCCGCGCGATCTTCTGCTCCTTGTCGGTGGAGCCCTCCTGCCAGTGGGCCAGCCAGCCGGGCATCCGGCCGATCGCGAACAGCACCGGGAACATGGCCACCGGGAAGCCCATCGCCTGGTAGATGATGCCCGAGTAGAAGTCGACGTTCGGGTACAGCTTGTGGCTGATGAAGTACTCGTCCTCCAGCGCGATCCGCTCCAGCTCGAGCGCGATGTCGAGCAGCGGGTTACGCCCGGTCACCTCGAACACCTCGTCGGCCACGCCCTTGATGATCGTGGCCCGCGGGTCGTAGTTCTTGTACACCCGGTGGCCGAAGCCCATCAGCCGTACCTCGCCCTGCTTGACCCGGTCGACGTAGGCCGGCACCTTGTCGACCGAGCCGATCTCCCGCAGCATCTTCAGCACCTGCTCGTTCGCACCGCCGTGCAGCGGACCGTAGAGCGCCGCCGCGGCCGCGGCGGCCGCCGAGTACGGGTCGACCTGGGAGCTGGACACGCTGCGCATCGCGTTGGTGGAGCAGTTCTGCTCGTGGTCGGCGTGCAGGATGAACAGCACGTCCAGGGCGTGCTCGAGGATCGGGTTCGGCTCGTACTTGGGCTCGGTCATCTTCGCCATCATGTTCAGGAAGTTGCCCGCGTAGGACAGGTCGTCGTCCGGGTACGCGTAGGGAAGCCCGCGGGCGTGCCGGTAGGCGAAGGCCGCCAGCGTCGGCATCTTGGCGATGAGCCGCACCACCTGCTGTTCCCGGCAGGCCGGGTCGCGGACGTTGCTGGCCTCGGGATAGAAGGTGGACAGCCCGGCCAGCGTGCTTACCAGGATCCCCATGGGATGGGCGTCGTGGTGGAAGCCGTCGATGAACTTCTTGATGTTCTCGTGCACGAAGGTGTGGTGGGAGATCTGGTGGACCCATCCCGCCGACTCTTCCTTGTCCGGCATCTCGCCGCGCAGCAGCAGCCAGGCCACGTCCAGGAAGGATGCGCGGCTCGCCAGCTCGTCGATCGGGTAGCCGCGGTACCGCAGGATGCCCTTATCACCGTCGATGAAGGTGATGGCGCTGCGGCAGCTGGCCGTGTTCTGGAACGCCGGATCGTAGGAGAGAAGTCCGAAGTCCTCATCGGAGATCTTGATCTGCCGCAGGTCAATCGCGCGGATAGCGCCGTCGACGATAGGGAGTTCGTAGCTGCGGCCGGTTCGTGAGTCGGTTACTCGCAGCATGTCATTCGTGGTCATGTCTAAGACGATAGGCCGTAGCAATGGGTGCTAGACAGACCCTACGGAGCCGTGTCTCAGGTTGTGACTAGATGATCCTGTCAGCGCCTGTGCCCTGCGCGTTCCAGCGGCATTCCAGGGCGGCTTCAGCCCGGTCGCGCATCCTCTGCGCAGCCGCGCAATCTAAGGAGACGCCATGAAACCGGGCCGGATCGCCGCCTGGGCCATTGCCGCCGTAGCCGTACCGGGCATTGCCGCCTGCTCAGGGACCAGTTCCGGGAGCAGTCCGGCCAGCTCCGCTAGCTCATCTGCCGCAGGCGCGAGCTCGCCGGCCCAGTCGCAGGCGGGCCAGCAGGCGAGCAGCCAGCCAGCCGGTCAGGGCCAGGCGGCCGGTCAGGGCCAGGCGGCCGGTCAGGGCCAGGCGACCGGGTCCGGCAGCCTGACCCCGCCGGGAGTGCACCTCGCCTTCGGCGGGCCAGCCACCGTCGGCTGGGTCCCGCCGTCGCAGGACACCGGAACGGGCGCCCATCACGGGATCAAGCTCCGGGTCACCGTCGTGTCGATTCAGAAGGGCACGATGGCCGACTTTCGGAATGTCGAGCTCAACGGGAACGAGCGCACATCCACCCCGTACTACGTGCAGCTCCGCGTCACCGCGCTGAGCAGCACCCCGCCGCCCAAGGACAGCAACCCCGCCATCACCTTCACCGCGATCGACGACCGCGGGCAGCAACAGCAGAGCATCACCTTCCTGGGGACATTCTCTCGCTGCGACGACCCGATGCCGCCGAAGCAGTTCGTGAGCGGGAAAACGTACGAGAGCTGCCTGGCCTACCTGATCCCTGGCGGCGGTTCGATCCAGAAGGTCCAGTGGGACAACGGGCCGGCCGCGGCCAACGAGGTGACCCCCTACTTCGAACGTCCCATCGTGTGGGGCTGACAATGGCCTTGCACTCGCTGCCGCATGAGCAGTCGCCGGGACAGGCTGTGGAGGCACAATGCCCACGCTCGCGGATCTGTTCAAGACGTGCTACCTGACCGGCGGGAGCGGAGTCGAGTTCTCCGCGATCCGGCTGCACTACCGCGGCGCCGATGAGATCTGCCGTGCGTTCGGGGCCACCGCGCTGACCGTCGGCTCGGACATCTTCTTCCGCCGGGAGACGTTCGCGCCGCACACGCCCGAGGGCCTGCGGCTGCTGGCACACGAGGTCGCGCACGTGGTACAGCAGCACCGCAGGCCCGTCACCGCCGGGCCGGCCGAGGAGCACGAGGCGGACGCGGCCGCGGACGCCCTGCTCTGCGGGCGCCGCTTCGATTTCGGCGCGGCCGGATTCCCGGCCGCGCCGTCCGGCCCCGATCGGCGCGTGGTCCAGCGGTACATGGCCTGGGAGCACTGCCTGCTCGGCGACCTGGACCCCGCGCGGCTCGGCGTGGAGCACCTGGACGCGCAGTGTGCCCTGCTCGAGCAGCTCGGCCGGAATCCGCGTGACGTCGACGAGGAACGACTGCGGGCCGAGCACCCCGGTGCCCAGACGCTGCGCCTGCCCGGCAGCGGGCTGGTGGTGACGCTCGGGGAACTGAACGTGCTCCCGGACTACCTGGCGCACCCGGCGGAGATCGAGAACGCGCCGGAGGCGTTCCTGCTTCCGCTGATCCAGTCGGTCAGGAGCCTGAACATCGCCGAACTGCACCGGCTGACCGGATCAGGGTCATCAGGGTTCCGGCCGGGCCCGCGTCCCCGGCTACCAGGCTCGCTGAGATACCCGCGGCTGCGCCAGCTGGCCGAGATCGGCGAGGTCCTGGAGGTCGATGCGCTGGGACGGCGCTGCGGGTTCGCGCCGTGGAAGCTGTATTCCTCTGCCGTCGGGCGTAACGCCGGGCACTTCGCCCCGTTCTCCTGGTATCGCTGGCGGTCCTATCACCTGATGGCGCGGGACTTGATCGCACGCTCGCTGGCGGCAGGCGGACATGACCGGGAGAAGCTGAGAACCAGGGCGCGGATCTACGCGGGGTACGCCGACCATTTCCTCCAGGACTCCTACGCGGCCGGGCATCTGGTCAACAAGACCCTGGTGATGCAGTGGTACGTCGAATGGCTGGCCGATGCCCGCATTCCCTGCCTCGACCGGCACGTGCTCGCCCGCATGACCACGAGCAGGCAGCCGTTCCTGCACGGTCCCGATCACTACGACCGGATAGCCGCCGGGCCCGGTGTCCCGGCGCTTCCGCCCTGGGATCCGCAGGGCGTGGTCGAGGCGCCGACCCTGAAGGCCCGCATCGAAGCCAGCGGAGTCGTCGGGAGCAGCGACCAGGAGCGTCGTGATGCCTACGCCGCCTACCTGGCCATGCTCGGCAGCACCGTGGCCCAGCTCGCCGCCAGCCTGCTGCACGGGTACTTCAACAAGCGATCACTGGTCGTGGCGGTCGGGCCGGACGGGACGCCCTTCCGCATGCACGGCGACCGCACGCTGCTGGCCGGCGGAGACGGAGCGCTGCACGCGGCCGGGGCGACCGCGGCTTCGCGGCGGGCCGTCGCCGAACTGCTGGCCCACGGGGAGACCGGTATCACCTGCCAGGAGATCTTCGAGAGCCTTCCGGATCACGTCGAACAGGAGGGCACGCTCGTCGCCTTGCGCCAGTGGCATGACAGCAGCCTGCGCGACCTGTGTTTCGGCGAGCTGTTCAGCTTGCGGCGGACCAGCGCGACGAGAATCCTCGCGTCGGCCGTCTGCCGCCGGTTCGGCGTGCCCTCATCGGACATCGAGGCCCTGCGGAACGGGTAACCCGCTGGCTCACTATCGTTGATGTCCACGATGGACTTCACGGTCAGGCCCGCTACCTCGGCGCAGTGGCCCGCGCTCGAGGACCTGTTCGGCCGGTCCGGCGCCTCCAACGGATGCTGGTGCATGTACTGGCGCATCGGCCCGCGGTACCGCGACCGGCCCCGCGCGGACAACAAGGAAGACCTCCGGCAGCTCGCGGCGTCCGGGCGGCCGCCAGGCCTGCTCGCCTTCGACGGGGACCGGGCCGTCGGGTGGTGCGAGCTCGCCCCGCGAGCCGAACTAGTCTGGCTGGCGCGGGCCCGGTACCTCGGCCCGGTCGATGACCTGCCTGTCTGGTCGGTCCCGTGTTTCTATGTCCGGTCGTCGCACCGCGGCCAGGGCGTCATGGACGCCCTGATCGAGGCCGCGCTGCCGGCGGCGGCCGCGGCGGGCGCCCCGGCCCTGGAGGCCTATCCGGTCGACACGACCGTGCCGTCGCATAGCGGCAACCTGTTCCCCGGAATCGCGGCGGCTTTCGCCCGGCACGGCTTCGAGGAGGTGGCGCGGCGCAAGCCAGACCGCCCGGTGATGCGGAAGCTCCTCGGGGACGCCGCGGTTTTCTTCACCTGATCTCCACAGCGGCGGCACGCCGCCTGCACTCCATCGGGTTGGGGTGAGCCGGACCGGGGGGGAGGCGGTCATGCAGCGGCCAGTCTTCATGCTGGTGTCCGGCGACGCTCGGCGCCTGGATGCGCTGCGCCATGATCTGAGCCGGCGCTACGAGGCCGACTATCAGGTCTGCGTCGCGAGCTCAGCCGCGGCGGCGCTGACCATGCTGGCCGTCCTGGCAGGCGCGCGCGCCGAGGTCGCACTGGTCATCGCTGATGAGCACCTGGCGGATATACCCGCGGCCGACTTCCTGGCCCGCGTCCGCGGCCTGCATCCCAGGACCAAGCGAATCCTGCTCATCGACCGGGGCAACTGGACCGGGCCACATCCCGCCATCGCGGCGATGGCGATGGGGAAGATTGACTATCTCCTGTATTTCCCGTGGTTCCCGCTGGAGAGAAACCTGCACCCTGCGGTATCGGAGTTCCTCGCCGCCTGGGATAAGTCCCGCGAGCCTTCCCATGTCGCCTTCCGTATCGTCGGGGAGGCCCATTCCCCTCGCGCCCACCGGCTCCGTGATGACCTGAGCCGCGCCAGCGTGCCGTACTGGTACTTCGACCACGAATCGGCCGAGGGCCGACAACTGCTCTACGAGCACGATCTGGACGGCACGGCCATGCCGGTAGTCCTGGCCAGGGACGACTCGGTGCTCGTCAATCCCTCGCACAAGGACCTGCTGGCCAAGCTGGGCTTCCGGACCGATCCGGACCTGCGGAGCTGCGACGTGATTATCGTAGGTGCCGGGCCTGCCGGGCTGGCGGCCGCGGTCTACGCCGCGTCCGAAGGGCTGAGCACGCTCGTCCTCGAGCCGGAGATACCGGGCGGGCAAGCCGGTACGAGCTCGCTCATCCGCAATTATCTCGGGTTCCCGCATGGCCTGTCCGGAGACGACCTAACCACCCGGGCCCTCAACCAGGCCTGGCTCTTCGGGGCGAACTTCACGTTCGCCGCGGCCGACAGTCTGACCGTGTGCGACGGCAGGCGGGCGGTGCATGCGGGCGGCTCCGTGGTCGAGGCCCGCGCCATCGTCATCGCCACCGGCGTCTCCTGGCGCCGCCTCGGCGTGCCGGACCTGGAGCGACTGATCGGCGCCGGTGTGTTCTACGGCGCCGCTGGCGCCGAGGCACGCGGCCTAACCGGCCAGGACGTGTACGTCATCGGGGCCGGGAACTCCGCCGGGCAGGCCGCGATCCACCTGGCCAGGTACGCGGCCACGGTCACGATGGTGGTGCGCGGCGCGTACCTGGGCGCCACCATGTCCAGCTACCTCGTCACCGAGATCAGTAAGACGGATAACATCCGAGTCCGTCTGTCCACCGAGGTCACCGGCGGCGACGGACAATGCAGTCTGGAGCGCCTGACGCTGCGCGACCGCGCCAGCGGCGGCACCGAGGAGGTGCCCGCCGCGGCGCTATTCGTGATGATCGGCGCCGAACCCCGGACCGCCTGGCTGCCGAACAGCGTTGGACGGGACGAGGAGGGGTTCATTCTCACCGGCCGGAACCTGCAACGTGCGGGCAAGCTCCCGGACGACTGGCCGTTCGAACGGCCACCGCTGCTGCTCGAGACGAGCATCCCCGGGGTGTTCGCGGCCGGGGACGTGCGGCACCGGTCCATCAAGCGTGTCGCCTCGGCCGTGGGGGAAGGCGCCACCGCCATCCAGCTTGTGCACGAATTCCTGCGGGCTGAGCAAGACTGACGCTGGGGCCGACCTAGGAGGCGGTGTCCTTCTCCGCCGCGAGCGCAGCGACAAGCTGGGACCGGGAATGAACGTCGAGCTTGCGATAGATCTGTCGCAGGTGGAACTCGACCGTCTTGGGCGACAGGAACAGGTCGGCCGCGATGTC
>DAIOWL010000170.1:0-5099 GCA_036758545.1 Streptosporangiaceae bacterium
TCAGGGACGGCACGATCATGCGCGGCATGCGCGCGCTGCAGCGGGTCGGGCTGGTGGGCGAGGTTGGCGTCAGCAACTACTCGCTGGACCGCTGGCGCGCCGCCGAGCAGGCCCTCGGCGCCAGGGTGCTGAGCAACCAGGTCCGGTACAGCCTCGTCGACCGCTCGCCCGAGCGGGACCTGATCCCGTTTGCCGAATCGACCGGCCACCTGGTGATCGCCTACAGCCCGCTGGCCCAGGGGCTGCTCTCGGGCCGGTACGACCGGGACCACCGCCCGGCGAACCGGCTCCGGGCCGCCAATCCGCTGTTCCTGCCGGAGAACCTCGACCGGGCGGGCGACCTGATCGCGACCGTGCGCGAGGTGGCGGACGCGCACGCCGCCACACCCGCCCAGATCGCCCTGGCCTGGGTCATCCGCGGGCCCGCGGTGGTGGCCATACCGGGCGCCTCCAGCGTCAGCCAGCTGGAAAGCAACGTGGCCGCCGCCGACATCGAGCTGACCGAGGACGAGTACCAGGCCCTGCACGCGGCGGCCGTCAGGTTCCGCCCGATCTCGGGCGCGGCCGTCCTTCCCCGCCTGCTCCGCTCCCGGCTCGGGCGTTAACCTGGCCGTGTGACCGGTACAGACAGCATCGTCGAGCGCATCCTGACCAGCTACGACACCATCACCGTGGTCGGCGCGAGCCGGGCCCCGTACAAGGCGGCGCACTCGGTGCCCGCCCACATGCAGCGGCACGGCTGGCGGATCATCCCGGTCAACCCGCACACCGACCGGCTCCTCGGCGAGCCGGCCTACCGGACGCTCGCCGACGTGCCGGAGCAGGTGGGCCTGGTCGACGTGTTCCGCCCGTCCGGCCAGACGCCGGACATCGCCCGCCAGGCGGTCGCGGCGGGCGCCACCGCCCTGTGGCTGCAGCTGGGCATCGCCTCGGCCGAGGCCCGGGCCATCGCCGAGGACGCCGGGCTGCTCTACGTGGAAGACCGCTGCCTGGTCATCGAGCAGCGCCGCCTGAGCCTGGAGGCCCCCGGCCGCTAGCCGCGCCTCACAGGGCTCGGGCCAGGTCGGCGGAGATGCCGTGGATCCAGCGCAGCTCGCCAGCCAGGAACTCCAGCGAGGCGGCCGCCCCGGCGGCGTCCACCGGTGCGTACCTGACGCGCTCGGCGGAGGCCAGGGGAGAGCGCTGCAGCGCGGGCACGATCCTCGACCGGTCGGTCAGCCCGTAGGCGTCCACGAAAAGCCGGAGTCGTTCGGGCAGGTCGGGCACTGGGTCGAAGCCGGCCTGGGTCAGCTGGGCGGGCGGCGCAAGCGGCACGAACGCCCACGCCGCGTCGGCCAGGTCGTCCACCGGCTCGACCGGCCCGGCGCCGTCCCAGTCGATGAACGCGACCGGTGCGCCGTCCCGGTAGACGGTGTTCCACGGGCCGAGGTCGCCGTGGCTGACCACCTCGCCGGGCAGCGGCGGGTGCGGATGGAACCGGTAGGTCGTCACGGCCGGCTCGAACCCGGCGGCGGCCTCGTGCAGCGTGCGCAGCAGCCTCCCCGCCGCAGCCAGCGCGCGGTCGGTCCTGGCCTGCGCCGGGAGCCGGTTCCCGCGGCCTGGCTGCCAGTCCGGGTCGAAGGCCACCTCGCCCTCGATGTAGGTCAGCTCCTCCCACCCGTCCCCGGTCGCCAGCACCCGCGGCGAGCCCTCGAATCCGGCCGAGGCCAGGTGGCGCAGGTACTCGTGGACGGCAGGAGACCACGGACCCGTCGGCCGCCGCACCCGGTCGCCGTGGCGGACGAGGCCGCTCGTCATCCGCCCGCCCGGCAGCGGAACGCCCTCAGCCTCGTGCATCGCCGAGCCGGGGGAAGGCCGCGACGGCGGCCGTGTTCACGACCCTGGGGTCAGCTTCAGGTAGGTGACCCCGTTGTCGTAGAGCTCCGCCTCCGCCCGATTCCACGTGGCGGGCTGCAGGCTCTCGTCGAACAGCCGCGGCCCGGCCGAACGGGTGACCGGATACACGAACAGGTGCAGCTCGTCGACCAGCCCGTCGGCAATGAGGGCGCGGACCAGGGTCCCGCTGCCGCTCACGTAGAGTCCCTGGGCCGACTCCTTGAGCTGCTGGATCCGCTTGGGGTCATACCCGCCGATGATCTCCGAGTTCCGCCACGTCGCCGTGCTGAGCGTGGACGACACGACGTACTTGCTGGTGTCGTTGAAGAAGGGCGCCCCGGGGTCCTCCTCCGCGGTCCGCCTGGACCAGGCCGGCTCGAACATCTCATAGGTCGTGCGGCCCAGCAGGATGCCGTCGCTGCTCGTCGTGATCCGGCCGATCGCCTCGCCCATCCGCGGGTCGAACCCGAACGGGAAGGTCCAGCTCGGCGTGTCGATCACGCTGTCCAGGCTGATGAACTCGTGTACCCGGATCGCTCCCATGGTTCTTCCTCCCTGTTGACTGCCCGTATTGACTGCCCGTGTTGACTTCCCCGTGTTGACTGCCCGTGCGGCCCGTCCGTGCTGACTGGCCCGTTACCGGGTGGCTTCCCTGCCATCTTGCACGGTCAGGCCGCCCGCCTCGAAGGCTTTCGGGGCTAGTACCTGGTAGACGGCGCCAGCCCTGGTGGTACGGGATTCGAGCAGGTCGTACCCCCTGGGCGGCGCGTCGTCGGTGAACAGCGCCTTGCCGGCGCCGACGGTGACCGGGAACGTCAGCAGCCGGTACTCGTCGATCAGCCCCGCGGCGTGCAGCGCCTGGGCCAGCCGCGCGCTGCCGTGCACCTGCAGCTCGCCCCGTCCGCCCTTCTTGATGTCGGCGACCTGGCCGACGACGTCACCACGCAGAACCGTGGTGTCACCCCAGTCGGCGCGGGTCAGCGTGTTCGACACGACGTACTTGCGACCGTGGTTCAGCCTGGCCGCGGCCCGGTTGGCCGGGTCGGTGACCTGGCTCCAGTAGGCGCGCATGGTCTCGTAGGTGTTACGGCCGAGCAGGATCGCCTCGGTCCGGGCGAACCAGCTCGCCACGATCACTCCCATGTCGGCGTCCGAGAACGGCACCAGCCACCCGCCGCAGCCGAACCCCCCGCTGGGGTCCTCCTCGGCTCCGCCCGGACCCTGCATGACCCCGTCGAGCGTCAGGAACGTATGCGTGACCAGCTTCACCGGATCCTCCCAGCGTCTTTAAGGCTCTGGGGCGGAGGACGGTGTGCTCGCCCCCGTACCGGTACTCCCGCATCGCCCAGACCTCGAGCACACCGTCACCGGGCGTCAGCCCCCGATCCGTGTGACCGCCCGGTACGGCCAGCCTAACCGGCAAGTGGTCCTGGGGACTGGTCCAATCGCCGTCGTAGATATGGGACCAATCGTGTCGTGCCGCCGGGACGGGGTAGCGTCGGGGCCGTGGACCTGGAGATGGAATTCCGGGACGGCGTCTCGCTTCGCCGCCAGCTCGAGGACGCGCTGCGGGTGGCCATCCGGTCCGGCCGGCTGCCGCCGGGATCGGTGCTGCCGCCCAGCCGGGATCTGGCCGATCAGCTGAGCGTGTCCCGCGGGGTGGTGGTGGACAGCTACGCTCAGCTGACCACCGAGGGTTACCTGTCGGCCCGGCGCGGCTCCGGCACCCGCGTCGCCGCGACGGCGGCGTCAGGCCGCCCGCCGGCCCGGCGGAAGGTGCCCGCGCCGAATGCTTACCGCTACGAGCTACGGCCCGGGCAGGCCGACTTCCACGCCTTCCCGCGCGCCGCGTGGAAGGCGGCTCTGCTGCGTGCCCTGCGCGACCTGCCGGACAGCCGGCTGACGTACGCCGACCACCGCGGTGTCCCCGAGCTCAGGAACGCCCTCGCCGGATACCTGGCGCGCGTCCGCGGCGTGGTCGTTGACCCCGAGCATGTGGTCGTCTGCTGTGCGGCCTCCCAGGCGCTGATTGTGCTCTGGCACGTGCTCCGCAAGCGCGGCGGCCGCCGCGTGGCGGTCGAGGACCCCGGCTGGCGCTGGCAGCGGTACACCGCCGAAGCGGCCGGGCTCGAGGCCGTTCCGGTCCGGGTGGACGCCGACGGCATGGTGGTGTCCGAGCTCGCTGCGGCCGACGTCGACGCCGTCGTGATGACGCCGGCCCACCACTACCCGACCGGGGTGGTCATGACGGCCGAACGTCGCGGCGCGCTGATCGCCTGGGCACGGGACCGCGGGGCGCTGATCGTCGAGGATGACTACGACGTGGAGTACCGGTTCGGCCGGGATCCGGTGGCCTCGCTTCAGGGCCTGGCCCCGGACCTGGTCGCGTTCGTCGGCACCGCCAGCAAGACGCTGGCGCCCGCGCTCCGCCTGGCCTGGGTCGTCCCCCCGTCGCACCTGATCGACGACGTCGAGGACGTGCTGCTGGTCACCGGGGTGACGCCGCCCACCCTGGACCAGGTGGCCCTGGCGTCGTTCATCGAGGACGCCGCGCTGGAACGCCACCTGCGCTCTATGCGCCGGCGCTATAGCGCCAAGCGGAACCTGCTGGTCGGCGAGCTCGGCAAGCACTTGCCCGAGGTCCGCGTCAGCGGCACCGAGGCCGGACTGCACCTGCTCGCCTGGCTCCCCGAGGACGCGAACGAGCACGAGACGGCGAGGCGAGCCCGGCACTCCGGCGTCGGCCTGCACGAACTGCACCGCCACTGCACCACGTACGCGCCGTCCCCGCCGGCGCTCCTGCTCGGCTTCGCCCTTCCGAGCGAATCGGACCTGATCGCGGCCGCCGCCTTGCTCGCCCAGGCGATCTGCTGACCGGATCCCGGGGCCAGGCGGTCATTTGCGCGGAACAGGAACGCGACATATCGTAAGTTTAGTTACGGGGTCCTCGGAAGGGTGGGCACAATGGCCGGTTGGTACGCGACGCGAAGGCCGAACATGTCGTCCAAGGTAGTGATCGCGCTGGCGCTGCTCGCGTTCGCGCTGGTGGCGGCGGTCCCGATCGCGTTTGTCGCCGGGGTCATCATGATGCTGCTCGGGCACGTCATCGGCGGCCTGGCCCTGTTCGGCGGCTCGATCCTGGCCGCGACGGCCGCCGTCGTGCTGGCCAGCGTGACCGGCGTGCGCCACCTGCGCGGCGTGGTCCGCGGCATGATCACCGAGCA
>DAIOWL010000170.1:5199-10207 GCA_036758545.1 Streptosporangiaceae bacterium
GCCGAGCCGGCCTCGTCCGACGCGTCCAGGTCGACGACCGCGCTGATGCCCCAGTCGTGGTCGCCCGCCGGGTCGTCGAAGATCTGCCGCACCGCCCACTGCCCCGGCTGCTGGTCGATCATCAGCAGGGCCGGGCCGCGCGCCTCCGGGCCGGTGCCGATCTCGTCGTGCACGTCGAAGTAGCCCTCTATGGCGTCCTCCCACGCCGCAACGTCCCACCCGCTCTCCGAATCCAGCGCGCCAAGCTCCTCGTAGTGCCCGAGCGCGGCCAGCCGGACCCGGTGGAACAGCGCGTTGCGCACCAGCACCCGGAACGCCCGCACGTTGGACGTGACCGTCGCGGGCCGCTCGTCCCGCGACGGTCCCGCCGCGTCCAGCGGGTTGCGCAGCCGCTCCCACTCGTCGATCAGGCTGGAGTCGACCTGGCGGACGATCTCGCCCAGCCACTCGATCAGGTCGGTCAGGTCCTCGGTCTTGGCCTCGTCCGGCACCGTCTGCCGCAGCGCCTTGTACGCGTCGGCCAGGTAGCGCAGCACCAGGCCCTCGGACCGGGACAGCCCGTAGAACGCCACGTACTCGGCGAAGGTCAGCGCCCGCTCGTACATGTCGCGGACCACCGCCTTCGGCCGCAGCTCGTAGTCCGCGACCCACGGGTGGCCGCGCCGGTAGATCTCGTAGGCCCCGTCGAGCAGGTCCTCCAGCGGCTTGGGGTACGTCACGTCGTCCAGCAGCTCGAGCCGCTCCTCGTAGCCGACGCCGTCCGCCTTCATCTGGGCCACGGCCTCGCCGCGCGCCCGGAACTGCTGGGCGGACAGCACCTGCCGCGGGTTCTCCAGGGTCGACTCGATCACCGACAGCACGTCCAGCGGGTAGGACGGCGACTCCCAGTCCAGCAGCTCGATGGCGGCCAGCGCGAACGGCGACAGCGGCTGGTTGAGCGCGAAGTCGAGCTGCAGGTCCACGGTCAGCCGCGCCAGGCGCCCCTCGGCGTCCGGCGAATCCAGCCGTTCGACCACCCCGCCGGCCAGCAGGGCGCGGTAGATCGCGATGGCCTCGTGGATGTGCCGCCTTTGGGCCGAACGGTCCTCGTGATTGTCGGTCAGCAGGTGGCGCATGGCCGCGAACGCGTCGCCCGGCCGGGCGATGACGTTCAGCACCATGGCGTGCGTGACCTTGAAGCTCGAGGTCAGCGGCTCGGGGTCGGCCGCGACCAGCCGCTCGAACGTCGGCTTCCCCCACGACACGAACCCCTCTGGCGGCTTCTTGCGGACCACCTTGCGCCGCGCCTTCGGGTCGTCGCCGGCCTTGGCCAGGGCCTTCTCGTTCTCCACCACGTGCTCGGGGGCCTGCACGACGACCCGCCCGGAAACATCGAACCCCGCCCGGCCCGCCCGCCCGGCGATCTGGTGAAACTCGCGTGCCTGCAGCAGCCGGGTCTTCTTCCCGTCGTACTTGGACAAGGCGGTGAACAGGACGGTGCGGATCGGCACGTTGATGCCCACGCCGAGGGTGTCGGTGCCGCAGATGACCTTGAGCAGCCCGGCCTGGGTCAGCGTCTCGACCAGCCGCCGGTACCTGGGCAGCATGCCGGCGTGGTGCACGCCGATGCCGTGCCGCACCAGCCGGGACAGGGTCTTGCCGAAGCCGGCCGAGAACCGGAAGTTGCCGATCATGTCGGCGATGGCGTCCTTCTCGGCCCGGCTGCAGACGTTCACGCTCATCAGCGCCTGCGCCTGCTCCAGCGCGGCCGCCTGGGTGAAGTGCACCACGTAGACCGGCGCCTGGTTGGTGCTGAGAAGTTCCTTGAGGGTCTCGTGCAGCGGCTCGATGACGAACGAGAAGACCAGCGGCACCGGGCGCTCGGCCGAATGGATCACCGCGGTAGGCCGGCCGGTGCGCCAGGTCAGGTCGGTCTCGAACCTGGTCACGTCGCCGAGGGTGGCCGACATCAGCACGAACTGCGCCCGGGGCAGTTCGAGCAGGGGCACCTGCCAGGCCCAGCCGCGGTCGGGGTCGGCGTAGAAGTGGAACTCGTCCATCACCACCTGGCCGACGTCGGCGGCGGCGCCATCCCGCAGCGCGATGTTCGCCAGCACCTCGGCGGTGCAGCAGATGATCGGCGCTTCCGCGTTGACGCTCGCGTCCCCGGTCATCATGCCGACCTCGGCCGGGCCGAACGCGGCGCACAGGTCGAAGAACTTCTCCGACACCAGCGCCTTGATCGGCGCGGTGTAGAACGTGCGCCGCCCGTCCGCGAGCGCGGTGAAGTGAGCGCCCATCGCGACCAGGCTCTTGCCGGACCCGGTGGGGGTGGACAAGATGACGTTCGCCCCCGAGACGATCTCGATGAGCGCTTCCTCCTGATGCGGGTACAGCGCCAGCCCGCGTCGCTTGGACCACTCGGCGAAGGCGTCGAAGACGGCGTCGGGTTCGGGGGTCTCGGGCAGCAAGTCAATGAGCGTCATAGCGGTTCCATGATGCCGTGCCCGGAGAGTGCCCGCGGCGAGGCGGCGCGGGGGAGGGGGCCGGCGGGTAATAACAGCAGCCGCCGGGGCCGCACTATTCCAGCCGAACGGGCCAGGCGCGTGCTATCCCCGCCGGGCCCGCCGCAGTTCCAGGGGTCTCAGCTGAACAGGGCATCACCGTAGTGCTGACCGGGGCGCAGCCCGGGCGGGACGGCGAACACCGCGCTGCCGGTGTGGTGGATGTACTCGTTCAGGGCGTCGCCCGCCAGCGCCGTCTGGAGCTTGACGAACTGGGACGGGTTCTTCATGAACGCGATGAAGAACAGGCCGCCGAGCAGGGTCCCGGCCTGCGGGTCGATGCCGTCGGTGAAGGAGTAGCCGCGGCGCAGGATATGGGTTCCGCCGTTGTGCTCGGGGCTGGCCAGCCGGATGTGGGCGTCGGCGGGGATGGCGGGCTGTCCGTCGCCGCCCGCCTTGGCGAAGTCGGGCGTGCTGAACTCCGCGCCGCCGGACAGCGGGGCCCCGGATACCTTGGCCCGGCCGATGACGTTCTCCTGGTCCTGGAGGTAGTCGCGGTCCCAGTTCTCCACGAACATCCGGATCTTGCGGGTCACCATGTAGCTGCCGCCGCGCAGCCAGGGCTGGTCTGTCTCCTGGCCGACCCACACGTGCTGGTTCAGCAGCTCGGTCTGCTCGGCCTTGATGTTGCGGGTGCCGTCCTTGAAGCCGAGCAGGTTGCGCGGGGTGGCCTGCGCCGTCGAGGTGGTGGAGGTCCGGCCGAAGCCGAGTTCCATCCAGTTGTGCGCGACGACACCCATGCCGATCCTGGCCAGGTTCCGCACCGCGTGGAAGGCGACCAGCGGGTTGTCGGCGCAGGCCTGGACGCACAGGTCGCCGCCGGTGTAGTCGGGGTCGAGGTTCTCGTTCGGCAGCGGCGGCAGGTCGGTCAGCGCGGCCGGCTTGCGCGCGGCCAGGCCGAACCGGTCGTCGAACAACGCGGGTCCGTAGCCGATCGTGACGGTCAGCCGGGAGACCGGTGAGCCGACGGCCTCGCCCGTATCCACCGGCGGCGCGTTGGGATCGGTCTCCTCGCCGACCAGCTGGCCCGCGGCCATCCGCGCCGCCGCGCCCGTCCACACCCGCAGCAGGTCACGCAGGTCCGCGCGGGAGGTACCGGAGACGACGTTCATGGTGCCGAACGCCAGCCGGTCCTGGGCCGGGGTGATGATGCCGGCCTGGTGCGTGCCGTAGAACGGGATCGTCTGCTGGCCCAGGCTGGTATCGCCCGCACCGGAGGACTCGGTGGCCGAACCGGTGAAGTACCCGGTCAGGCCGCCCGCCACCGCCCCGGCTCCGAACAGCCCGGCCCCGGTCAGCAGGCGCCGCCGTGACGGCCCGGCCGGGGCCTCAGCAGGCTCGACCCGCGCCGGGTCCATGACCGGGCCGCCGTCGCGGGATGCCATGGGTCTCTCCCTTCAGCCGCTTACCTGAGCGGACATCTTCGACATGGCCTCGGCCAGGGCGTTCACCGCCCCCGAGAGCTGCCGGCGATCGGACTTCGTCACGGTGGTGTACTCGACGTAGCCGGTCTGGTCGTAACCGGGCGTGGCCTTGAACTTCGTCAGCAGCGTTTCTACCGCGTCGTGCCGCTGCTGGATCTGCGGCACCAGGCCGGCGTCCTTTCCCTGCAGGTAGGGCTGCAGCAGGCTGACGACCTTCATGGACGCGACCACGTTGGCTTCGAACACGGGCAGGTCGGTGTTGGAGTAACGCTCCTCCTCGCCGCTGATCTTCGCCGTACCCGCCTCGTTGATCAGGTCGGTGGCCCCGGCGGCCATCTCCAGCGGGTTGTACTGGGCCTTGCTCACCAGCGTCAGCAGCTGCTGCTGGTTCTTGACCAGCCCCGCGCACATCGCCGACGCGCCGTTCAGGCTCTTGTCCTGCCAGAGCATCTGCTCGAGCCGGTGGAAGCCGGTGAACTGGGATTTCACCGTGACCGGGTTCTCCCACCTGCCGTCGATGCTGGTGTCCAGGCTGCCCCAGACCTCGGCCACCGGCTCGATCTGCTCGTAGTAGACGCGGGCCTGCGGGTAGAGCACCTTGGCCTGGTTCATGTCCTTCGCGTCGATCGCCTGGCAGAACGTCTGGGTGTGGCTGACCAGGTCCGCGGTGTTCTGCTTGACGTAACCGGCGTAGCCCTGCACGGCCGTCACGAGCTGGGGGTTGCTCTCCCAGGATGGGCCGGTCGCCTGTCCGGTGACGGTGAACGTCCAGTCCGGCTGCGACGCGCCGGGGCAGTTGATCTTGTACGTGCCCGGCTGGACGGTGAGCGAGAAGCCGCCGGAGAGCCCGGGCGTGAGGTTCTCCTGCTCGCCCAGGATGTGGGCCTTGTCCGAGGTGCGCAGCTCGGCCTCGGACACCGAGCCGGCCCCGGAGTTGGTCACGTCGAACTCGACTGCCCCGGCCGGCACCTTGGCCGGCTTGGGCTCACAGCCGTCCGACGTCAGGCTGATCTTGACCGTGCTCGACTTGTCCTCGCTCGC
>DAIOWL010000171.1:0-7496 GCA_036758545.1 Streptosporangiaceae bacterium
CAGACGACACGCTCCGTTACATCGGCTGGCTGCGGCCATCGCGCACATTGCCGCCGTTCTGGGCGGCTGCAAGGCGTGGGATCTGTGACGGCGCGGCCGCGCATAACACCCAGTCGAGCGCTTGTCATTCGGCGGCTCCACCTCAGCCACCTTCCGCGTCCTCTCGGGGGTCTTGCTTGTTGAGGATGGCAGTCGCTGCCGATACCTTTCTCCTATGGGGGGAGAGCCGGTCATCGTGGTGGGGGATCGCAAGGAGCTGACCTACCTTCTGTCCCAGGCCGCTGAGCTTGAGCACGGCCTGATGTGCGAGTACCTCTACGCCGCGTTTAGCCTCAAAAGCACGGCGGGTCCCGGTCTTCGCGAGGATCAGCTTGCGGCGGTCGAACGGTGGCGCGGGATCATCCTCGGCATCGCCGGGGAGGAGATGCTGCATTGGGCGATGGTTCAGAACCTGCTGACCGCGGTCGGATCCGCCCCTTATGTGAGCCGGCCGCACATGCCGCATCAGGCGAGGGGTTACCCGCCCGGGGTACAGGTGCGGCTGCTGCCGTTCGGCGAGGCTGCGTTGCAGCATTTTGTCTACCTGGAGCGGCCGGAAGGCATGGACGGCGCCGACGCTGAGGGTTTCCAGCCCGCCGGGCCGCCGCCTGCGCCGATGAGGCCAGGGGAGATCATCCCGCGGGGCCAGGACTTCGCCACGGTGGGTCACCTGTACCGCTCCATTGAGCTGGGCCTGGCTCACTTGGCCGGCAAGTTTGGCGAGGACCGGTTGTTCATCGGCCCGGCGTTCCAGCAGGCTGATGAGACGGCCTTCGGGTGGCCTGATCTTCGGCCGATCACCGACCTGGCGGGCGCCGGCCGGGCCATCGAGCGCATCGTCGAGCAAGGGGAAGGGGCGAGAGGGGACTGGGCGGATGCCCATTACGGCCGGTTCCTGGCGGTGCTCGATGACTACCGGGTGATGCGCATGGAGGACCCGGTCTTCGAGCCCGCCTACCCGGTCGTCGCCGCCGCGGTGAGAGCCGTGGAAGGGATCGAGCCGGACGTCTACATCTCCGATCCTGCCACGAGCGCCTGCTCTGACCTGTTCAATGCCGTGTACGAGCTGCTGCTGCAGATGATCGCGCGCTACTTCGCGTTCGGCCATGAAACCCCCGGGCAGCGCCAGGTGCTGGCGCGCACCGCGGTCAGCTTGATGTTCGGGGCCATCAAGCCGCTCGGCCTCCTGCTCGCCTGCCTGCCTGTGGGCTCGGATCACCCTGGTGTCACGGCGGGAGCCAGCTTCCAGCTGCCGTACCGGGCCAGCTTTTTGCTCCCGCACCGCCGTTCGGCCTGGTTTCGCTTCGCCGAGCGCCTCGACGAGCTGGCCGGCTTCGCCGACGGCCTCCATCCGCTCGTTGGAGCAGACACGGTGGCACCCGTGGCAGGCGCGCTACGCCGGGCAGCCGGGACCATGACGGCCCACATCGAGACCGTATGACGCGCGCCCCGCCTGGCCGGCGCTGTGGTTGACATGGACCGCAAACCGTCGCACGGTTCCCCCATAGCGTTCGATGGCAGCAAAGACTTGGGAATGAGACCACTCTCAGCACTGGCGCGGACCCAGCGGTGAGGCATGAGCTGGGCCAGCAGCCTGGGATCATTCTCACGCCGGATCAGCGGGTGCGGGTGTTCATCTCCTCCACGCTGGAGGAGCTGGCCGCGGAGCGGGCCGCGGGCGATCGCCCGGCTGCACCTGGTCCCGGTGTGGTATGAGTCTGGCGCCCGGCGCATCCGCCGCGCAGCATGTACCGGGCTTACCTGGCGCAAAGCCAGGTTTTGTGGGCATCTACTGGCGGACAGAACCGGCTTGTTACGCAGCTCTGCGGCATGTAGGAGCGCGGTGTGCTCGCCAGCGCGGGCCCCGGGCGGGCTACGGCGCGCGTGGACGTCTCCGGCGTCCGCGGCGGGCGGGTGCTGCATCTGACCGCCTGCCAGGTCCGGAACTACGGCAGTGAACTTCCCCTTAAGGCAGTGTCGGCGCCTTGACGCGGCGGCTCGCTCATGGCTGGGTCCCGGGTTGGAGGTAGTTGAGGGCTTGGGTGCTCTGGGTGAGGGTATAGGCGAGGGCCTGATCAAAGTCCATGTCGGCGCCGCGGGCGCGGAGCTCCCGTGCGCGCTCCTCGCCGAGGGCTTCCGTCAGAGCCGAGCTGATCAGCTGGGGCCTCCCCGCCGACGCGGCCAGATAGGTTTCGGCGGCGCCTTGGATGATCGCGGCGGCGTCGGGCTGAGTGGTGGCGAGCGTGCCCGCGATCATGTAGAGGACGATGCCCATCCACATCCGATCACCGCCCCACTTGAGGCCGCGGATGGCACTGCGGCCGAGTTCGAGGGTGGCGGCCTGGTCGCCGCTGAGAAACGCGATCGCGGCCGCCCAGACGAGGTCGCGGGCCTTCTGGTAGCCCAGCGCGGCACTGAGCTCGCGGCTTTCGCGCAGGCAGGTGCGGGCCTGTTCGGGATTGGTCTCGGCGATGGCCGCGCCCACATTGAGCAACGCGGTCGCGATCAGGGCCGGGGCGCCGATGCGGCGGGCGAGGGCGAGCGCCTGGTTCGCCAGCGGGGCCGCCGCGGGCGCATTACCGGCGAGCACGTGATCGGCCGCGGCGATGGTGAGCTCGACGGAGGCGTCGGCGAGGTCGCCACCGGCCTGGGCGATGCCAGCGGCCTGCTCGGCCAGGCGGGCGGCGTCGGCGAACGCGCCGGTAGTGGTCGCGCTGCTTGAGCGGGCGGCGCAGATGGCCTCCTCGACCCGCCAGTCAGGGGTGTCCTGGCGCGCGCTGGCTTCGGCCGCCCGGCGGCACAACTCCTCCGCGCCGGTCACATCGGCGCGGATGGAGGCGAACAGTGCGGTGACGGCGAGGGCGAGCGGGTAGCCCGGGTGCTCACTCGCGCCGGGCAACTCCAGGGCCGCTTCGCCCGCAAGCAGCAATGGGTATGTGCTCCAGACCTCAACCGGCGCGAACCCGGCCATGATCTGGAACGCAGTGCCCACGTTGCCGGTGCCGATCGCCCACGACCATGCCGCCAGCAGATTGTCTTCCTCGGCGCTGAGCCGCACCGCCCAGAACACCCCATCCTGTCGGTCGTGCGTGTGGTCGCGGACTCCGTTAAGGAGATCCGCGTAGTAGCTGGCGTGGCGGGCGCGCCACCGCTCGGTCTCGCCCGCCTGGCCGAGGTGTTGCTCGCCGTATTGGCGGATCGTCTCCAGCAGCCGGTACCGGGTCTCGAGCCCGTGCTCCCCCGCTACTACTAGCGACCGCGCCACCAGGGTCGCCAGCAGGTCGAACACCATGTCGGGCTTGATGCCCTCCCTGCCGCACACCGCTTCGGCCGCCTCCAGGGTGGCGCCGCCGGCGAACACCGCTAGCCGGCTCAGCAGAGCTTGTTCAGGCCCGGTGAGCAGCTGGAAGGACCAATCGATGGTGGCCCGCAGCGTCTGGTGCCGTGCCACCGCGCCGCGCGGGCCGGCCCCGAGCACCGCGAAACTGCGCTCGAGCCGCCGGGCCAGCTCGGCCGGAGTCATGGCGGGCACCCGCGCCGCCGCTAGTTCGATCGCCAGTGCGATCCCATCCAGGTGCCGGACCACCGCGGCGACCGCCGCCGCGTTCTCGGGGGTCACCCGGAAATCGGGCTTGACCGCGGCCGCGCGCTCGGCGAACAAGCGCACCGCCTCCGCCTCCGCGATCGTGTCCAGGCCGGCATCGGCACCGGGAGTCGCCAGCGGCGGCACCGGCACCAGCTGCTCCCCCTCGACCCTCAGGGCCTCGCGGCTGGTGGCCAGGATCGCTAGCCGCCCACACGACCGCGCCAGCGTCCCGGCCAGCGCCGCCACCCCGTCCAGCAGATGCTCACAGTTGTCGAGCACAAGCAGCAACTGTTTGCCGCGGAAGGACTCCACCAGCGCCTCCCGGGTGCTCTGTCCGGCCCGGACGGCCACCGAGAACACCGCCGCGACCGCCTCGTCCACCCCCGCCGGGTCGCGGACCGGGGCCAGCTCACACAACCATGCGCCATCGGCGAACCGCGGCGCCACCTCCCTGGCCACCTGCAACGCCAGCCGGGTCTTGCCCACTCCCCCCGGGCCGGTCAGCGTGACCACCCGCGCCTCGCGCAGCGCGGCCGCGGTCTGCTCCAGCTCCCGGGCGCGGCCGATGAACGAGCTCACCGGCAGCGGGATATTGCCGACATGGGCGGTCTTGAGCGGCGGGAAGCCGGCCGGCAGGTCAGGATGGGTGAGCTGGTAAATCAGTTCGGGCTCGGCCAGATCGCGCAACCGGAACTCCCCCAGCCGCTTCAGGCCGAACCCGCCGTCCAAACTCCCGCCGACGAGATCATGCGTAGTCTTGGTGACCAGCGCCTGCCCGCCGTGCGCGGCGGCTTTCACCCGGGCACAGCGGTTGATCGGCGCATGGTCCACACGCTCGGTTCCGCGCACGCGCGCTTCCCCGGTGTGCAGCCCCATCCGCACCCGCAGCGCGGCGCCCTCCGGCCACCCCTCGGTGCCGAGCCGGAGCTGGCACACGCCGGCCGCCTCCACCGCGGACACCGCGCTGGTAAACACCGCGAAGATGCTGTCACCCTCACCGCGGGAGGTGACCACCACACCGCCATGGTCTTCGATCACCCCGGTGAGCAGACGATCATGCCGCTCCAGCGCCACCTCCATCACCTCCGGCACCGTCTCCCACAACCGCGCCGACCCTTCGATATCAGTCAGTAGAAAGGTGACCGTCCCTGCCGGCAGATGCGCCTCTCTAGGCGTACCCTCTGGCCCGGTGCTTACGGCCGCGCCGGCGAAGCTCTCACTCAGCAGCACGGCCAGGTCGTCGGTCAGCAGCCGTTCCAGCTCCCGGGGCGTGGCGAAGGTCCGGTACGACACCGTGCCGGCGGCCCGGATGTCCTCGATCATCGCGGTCAGCCGCGGCTCCTCGCCGGGAGCGGGGCGCTTCAGATACAGCAGCATCGGCTTGCCGGCCGCCAGCCGGTACTCATCCTCCAGCCCGGAGATCTCCATGCCCGGCGCCACCCAGCCGTACCGCTGCCAGTAAATCCCCACAAACACCTGGCTCTGCGCCAGGTACGCCCGGTAGATGCGGCGCGGCGGGTGCGGCCGGGCACCGGACTCATACCACACCGGCACCAGGTGCAGCCGGGCGATCGCCCGCCGGGCCGCCGCCCGCTCGGCTGCCAGCTCCTCCAGCGTCGAGGAGATGAACACCCGCACCCGCTGATCCGGGGTCAAGATCACACGCGCCCGCTCCCCGGCCGATTCAGTTCCCGGCGAAGCGGCCGCACCCGGCTCCTGCGGCTCCCCCATGTCCTAGTCCTCTCGGCGCCGAACCCGGCCAGGCCGGAAAGGGCCTATCGTCCTGCTGAATCGAGAGCTCGACGACCTTTACGAGCCGCACCTCCCCAAAGACGGCATCGGTCAGCGCCGCCACGACAACCCGCGCATTGCGAGGCATGATCTCCGAGAGGCCATCATCGCACCTGGCCCGGCCACAGGAACAGACGCTGGCCCTTGCGGGATTGTCCGCGCGCGATGAGCCCGAACGAGAAACGAGGACCCCTCGGCCAGGCCCGACCAAATCGCCTCCGCTGGATCAGCGCTGCTTCAAGGCCTGCCCCCAATGTCCTACCGGCCGCACGCGATCGCCTCGCGGCGCTCATCCCGCTGTCCGGATCCGACGCCGACGCCCAGCTACCCCGCGGCCAAGCCTCCAACTCCTCACCCGGACGGCGCAAGCCTCATCGCCGCCACCCCCGCCGGCCTGTAAACTCCCCGGCAACGCCAGCCCTGACGAACCCCGCCGCCTACTCACCACCCGAATCCATAAATGGCAGATCTGCGGACAAGTGCAAGCTCCACGACCGGTCAGAGCCCCCATGAAATAATCGGCGATCTGGTTTCCCACCAAGACAATGGAAAAGGCTCCCATAGCGATTCGCCAGCAAGGTCGGAAGGCGCGAGTAAGTATTCCAGTGCGCGCATAGATATGCGTGCAGGTGAAGTACTCATTTCGGCATGAGGGTGGGCAGGCCTGCCTCCAATCTGCGCCCGGAACAGCCTGACCAGCGCTCGGCGGTAGTCAGCGATCCTTGGTGACGTATGGGTGCTGTCTGGCGACGGCTGCAGATGCGAAGGTGGTGCCGGGGTTTGTCATGAGCACCGGCAACGTCCATGAGGGCGGAACGCACTCATGGCCACTGCGACGATGGCGGGTAGCAGGTGACTTGAGAAAGCCGTTGCGCTGACCGCTTACTGGATAGCGATACTAGCCCGTGCAAGAGGTTCCCCCTGGACCGCCGGACCAGGCCCGGAGGCTTGAGCGGTACCGGCACGAGCACCCGGACGTCGACATACAGCCGCCTGGTGCCGAGAGTGCCGTATGGCGAGCGTTCTGGGACGGGAACCTTATAGCGTACGGCTTCACCCTCATGGTGTTCCTGGAGCGCCTGGAGGCCCTGCCGGAGCCGTTAGGCGGGGCCTAGGATTTCGATCTTCATCATCCGGGCAGGAATTCGCTTGTCCTGCTGCGGGCAGTCCCCAGGGCCCCGCCAAGCCCACCCCCGCTGGAACGCTTGTGCCGAGAAGACATCATGGTCACAACAACTAGAGCTGCCGTAACTGTACGTAGCATAGGTCGGGGACCGATCGAAAGCGTGAGCAGCGTCATCGGCCGCCGGGTTTACCCGGCGCACTGGGTAGCCGGCAACTGGGTGTGAGCGGTACCCATATCACCCTATCCGGATTCGAATATCTGTACTATTCTGTCCGCATGTGCCGCGCCACCTGCCAGAACCAGATCACGATCAGGCGCGCAGGCAGGTACGTCAAGCCGTCCCCGGTCGACGTTCCTCACCGGGCCTATGAAGGGCGGTGCGGATGAAGACCCTTCCTCCCCGGATCACCATGCACCTGCGCCCGGTGGTCAGGCGCCTGACCATCTTGTGGATGGTGGCGGTCGCGCTGGCCGCGACGATGACCATCAGCGCGTCCTACCACGCACGTCTGGTGACCGGCGCCTGCTGGCTGGTACTGGCCGGGCTGTCCGTTTACGCGCTTCACCTCCTCAAGCACCTGCGGCCATAGCGTCATCCGGCTGCCCCGGCCAGCTCCTCACCAGGTCGCGTAATACGTCGGCGGTCTTTGCGGAGAGCGCCCGGACGATGCCGATGCCGGCGCTGCCGACTCCCGTGGTGCGCACCCGCTCACCCCGTTCATGGCCGCCCACGCCGTCAACGGAGCCACGCAAATGCCCGGCCATCGCTGCCAGCAAGGCCATGTCTTCCTCCAAGGTGAGGCTGCCTTCAAGCGCGGCGGCGAGCAATAGGGATCCGATCGGCGACGTCGCGTGGGCGGCCGGAGAGACCTGCGCGTGCTTCAGCACCGACCGCGGCGGTGCGGTCGCTGGAGACCAAGCTCCCTGTGCCCGCCGCAGCAATTCTCCCGCCGG
>DAIOWL010000171.1:7506-10166 GCA_036758545.1 Streptosporangiaceae bacterium
GAGAGCCGCCCGGAAATCATGGCGTCACCCCTCGGTCTGGACGGGCTGGTGTTCGCGACCGAGGACGCCGACGCCACCTACCAGACGCTGCGTCGCAACGAGGTTCCGATCGACCCGCCGCAGCAATTCTCCCGCCGGTAGCCTGTCCCGCACCCGACGTCGAGGATCCGCCTGGGTGCTGGCGCGCAGATCAGAGCCAGCTCCGCCGCGGTCGGCGATAAGGTGATGCAGCTCGCCGAGCCGTCCCTCGTCATGGCGTTGCGCGCGCGCCGAACGCCGCGACGTCGCGATCACGGGCCATACCTGATCCCTGACACCCACGCCAGGGCAAGTGCCGGATCCTTCACCGGGAAGCGCGGGCGTGCGCCCAGCGGCATGTGCGGGCATTAGCCGTGCGGAACTGAGATGTATAAATATGCAGACCAGTCGGCTGAATGGTGAGCCGATATTGCGAGGCTTCCTTTGGCAGCTATCCGACGCGGAGCTGACGTGTCCGGCGGCGGCCGGTGCTGCTGGGCGCTCGGTCCGGGCGTTCCCTCGCTGCGGATCTCCCCGGCGGTGACACAAGGTAGTTGTTGATGAACCGCATGCCGCGAGGTGCCGGCGCACGCCCATCAGGTCCGGACTCGGTCAGGCCAGGGGAGAAACCGGGACTAGCGGGTTTCGGCCGCCTGGCTCGAGGGTAGCTGCGTGCACTCAACAGTACGGGGAGGGGTGGGATCAATGAGACGTGCCATAGCCCTGGTGATGGGCCTGATGATCCTGATGGGCGGCGTCGCGGCGTGCCATTCGTCGAGCAGTTCCACGCAAGCCGCGCCACCTGCCAGTCAGACGGTATCCAGCGCCGGCAGCCAGACCGCTACCCCAGCCTCGTGTGCCAGCGTCGGGACCCGCAAGATCCCCAAGACCCGGTTGCTGGCCGATCTAGCCCTGACCTACGGGGCGTTCCATCGTTACCTGTACAAACCCTTCAAGGCCGGGGCGTTCCGCAAAGGCGCCGACGGGCGGATCAAGGCCATCATCAAGGCGGCGCTGGCCAGCGCAGCGATCCTCAAACTGCTCAGCAACGCCGAGAAAAACGCCGAGGCGGACCCGACCTTGTGCAAGTTCGTTCCCACCATCGGCAACGTCAAAGCCGGCCTGAGCAGCCTGGCCAGCAAGATCAGAGGCGGTAGCGCCACATCAGGTGACGCCGACAGCACGAGCAGTTTGTTCGACCAGCTTAAGAACGGCACGGGATTCACATCGCCGCCCGCCTCCTCGCTGCCGGGGCTGGGCTGAGCCAGCGGTGTGCTGCTGGCCACTGGCGGCCAGCAGCACACCGCAGATCGCCGCGGTGACAGCCGACCGCAATGCGGCAGATCCGGGCGTGGCCCGATCTTCGGGATTTAACGGTTGCGCGATATGCCCTCCCCTGCCTGCGCGCGCCATAGTGATGGCGTGCATCTGGCCTCAGCGGGCCAAGGAAATGGTGGTGCTGGGCGGCTGAGCCTGGATGGGACCAAGGCTGGCCGCCCGGGACATCAACACTATCTCCTGACTGCAAATAGCAAGCATTCATTAACCAATGCGACGCGACGCGGAAACGTACGTTTGCTAGCATAGCTGAATGATCATTCATTTTATATGCCGGGGAAACGCGTTCAGGAGCATTATTGCCGAAGCCTATCTAAATTCACTCAAGATCAAGGATTTGAGCGTGCTGTCAAGCGGCACAGCTGCGATCGTGCATAAAGCGCGGAACCTGGCTAACCACAGAATGACGCTTGATCTCCTCGAGGAGCACGGCATACGAGAATTTGCTAAATCCGGTTACGGGGATCAACTGACTCAGTCGCGCCTGGATAAAGCTGATATCACAGTCTGCATGAATCAGCGAGTTTATGACGAGTGCCTGGAGTGCGTAACCTTTCCCGCCAGCCCGCGCGTATGGTCCGTGGCTGATATTGGTGAACCGGGCAGGATTTCCGATATCGAATTGGAGAGGCAGCTTTACAGAGCAGAGGCTTATCAGGAAATTGTGAGGAATGTTGAGCCCTTGGTCTCGGATGTTCTGGACGGGCAAACCCGCTTAACGCTAGTTGCCTATGAAACACGCGTACTCACATCGGCACCCATAAGGGCCATTGGTGTCAAGAGAGCGTGCGGATCTGGCCCGGTGACTACGTCCTGCCGTCCGGGCTGGGCTGACTGTTCTTCTGGATCCTTCCTTGCAGCTGCCCCGGGTCTTGCCGCGCGCGGCCAGGGTCAAGCTGGAGCGCCCGCAGCCGCGCCGCGGCGAGGACGAACGAGCTTGATGCCGGCAAGCGGCGGAAGATGATCGGGGGCGAGGAAGGGTTCGGTTGCGGTTGAGTTATTAGCGGTCGCGTGCTTTCTCCCGGTCTGTGGTCGGCGGAGTGGTCTCACAAGCACCCATCCGGCGCCGCCCCGATGCGCGGGCGGCTGCCATGACCATGTGTCCGGGACCGGGCTGCTCAGTCATGTGATCGAGCGCGGCGCGGGCGCCGGCTCATGCCGAAGTGCGAGCTCACCCGGGGCTTGGCGACCCTCCCGTCTTCACGGCCGCCGCAGCGGTGTGCTGGCGTCGGCGGCCTGCATCTCCGCGAGCAGGTGCCAGGCGCGGGTCAGCAGCTTGCGGGCGATCGCGATGGTGGCGATCT
>DAIOWL010000172.1:0-8097 GCA_036758545.1 Streptosporangiaceae bacterium
CGCAATGAAACCCCGGATCCAGTGCGTTCTAACGCACTGGATGTCCGGTTTCAGTGCGTCCAGCCACGCGCCGATCCAGCGGAACCCCAGCGTTGCGACAAGTCGGTCAGCCGCGTTCGCCGCCCGGCTTCCACAGCACGTCGTCGTGGCCCGCGTTGGCCTGACGCGCCAGGATGAACAGCAGGTCAGACAGCCGGTTCAGGTATTTGGCGGGCAGCGGGCTCACCGAGTCGCCGTGCTCGCCGACCGCGGCCCACGCGCTGCGCTCCGCCCGCCGGGTGACGGTCCGCGCCATGTGCAGCAGCGTCGTGCCGGGGCTGCCGCCCGGCAGCAGGAAGCTCCGCAGCGTCGGCAGTTCGGCGTTGTACGAGTCGCACTCGCTCTCCAGCCGGGTGATGTAGGCCTCGTCGATCCGCAGCGGCGGATAGGGCGGCGGCGTGTCGGTCACCGGGTTAGCCAGGTCGGCGCCGACGTCGAAGAGCTCGTTCTGCACCCGGGAGAGCAACTGGACGATGTCCGCGGCGAGGCTACCGAACGTGATCGCCATGCCGATCGCGCAGTTTGCCTCCTCGACATCCGCGTAGGCGGCGAGGCGCGTGTCGGTCTTGGGGGTGCGGCTGCCGTCGGCGAGCGCGGTGCTGCCGTCGTCGCCGGTGCGGGTGTAGATGCGGGACAGCACGACAGGGTTTTCGCTGCGGTTACGCGCCATGAATCCACCCTAAGGGGAACCGGGGAAGGGACCCTGCCGGACTCGGCGCCGAACGCCCGCGATCAAACCGAGACCATGGGATTGACCAGGGGTGTTCCCATTCAAAGCACGGTGTGGCATCGTATGACTACGATGAGTGATCACTTAGGTGATCAACAGTGGATGGAATGCGCAGGGCTTACCGTTACTGTCACCGTACGTAACCGACGCGAAGAACGTCCGGGTCACGGTGAGCATCGCAGACGTCCGGGCCGGCGGTTCTCGGGGGCCCGCCGGACCCGGACTCCAGTCACAGCAGCCAGTCACAGCAGCCAGTCACACCAGCCAGTCACAGCAGCCGGTCAAACCGGTCACACGGGTCCCCAGAGCCCCAGTACCGCACCGAGCCAGGGCCCGAACCCCCGCAGGCTCCCGGACACCACGGCGCGTATTGTTCCCCTTATCCCTTAGGAGACCGCCGTGTATGACTACATCATCGTTGGTGCCGGCAGCGCCGGCTGCGTCCTGGCGGCGCGCCTGTCCGCCGATTCGGGCGTCAGCGTGCTGCTGCTGGAGGCCGGCCTCGCCGACGACGCCGACGAGATCCGCGCCCCCGCCGCGGTGAACAGGCTGTTCCAGACCTCGTACGACTGGAACTACCTGACCGTCCCGCAGCATCGCGCGGGCGGCCGCACCGTCTACTGGCCGCGCGGCAAGGTCCTGGGCGGGTCCAGCAGCATCAACGCGATGATCTACATCCGCGGTAACCGGCACGACTTCCAGGCCTGGAAGGACGAGCACGGCTGCGTCGGCTGGGGCTACGAGGACCTCATGCCGTACTTCAGGCGGGCGGAGGACAACTCCCGCGGCGCCAGCCCGTACCACGGCACCGGCGGCCCGCTGGCGGTCACCGATCCGCGGTACAAGTCCCCGGCCTGCGGGGCGTTCATCGAGGCCGCCCAGGAGCAGGGTGCGAAAGCCAACGACGACTTCAACGGCCCGCGCCAGGACGGCGTGGGCTGGTACCAGCTAACGCAAAGAAACGGCCAGCGCTGCTCGGCCGCCACCGCCTACCTGCACCCCGCCCTGTCCAGGCCGAACCTCACCGTCCTCACCGATGCCCTGGTCACGAACGTGATCATCGAGGGCGGCCACGCGACCGGGGTGAGGTACCTGCACCACGGCGAGCCGCAGACCGCCCGGGCCAACGCCGAGGTCATCCTGTCCGGCGGCGCGGTCAACAGCCCTCAGCTGCTGATGCTGTCCGGCATCGGCCCGGCCGAGCACCTGATCGAAATGGGGATCGACGTCCACGCCGACCTCCGCGGGGTCGGCGGCAACCTCAGCGATCACCCGGTGCTGCCCGTTATCTGGTCTACGCCCAAAGTCCGCGGCCTGTGGGAGAAGGCCAGCAACACAAGCCAGCTGCGCTGGCAGCTCACCCACCGCGGCCCGCTGACCAGCAACGTGGCGGAATCCGGCGGCTTCGCCCACTCCGAGCCCGGGCTGCCAGCGCCCGACCTGCAGTTGCACGTGCTCCCGGCGCCGTACCAGAACCAGGGCCTGGCCGACCCGGCCCGGCGCGCGATGACGGTGCTGGTCGGCCTCGTCGACGTGGCCAGCCGGGGCCGGATCAGGCTGCGCAGCGCCGACCCCAGGCACCGCCCGGCCATCGACCCCGGTTACCTGTCCGACGAGCGGGACGGCCGGGCGCTGGCCGCCGGGCTGAAGCTGGCCCGGGAGTTCGTGACGGCCCGGCCGATGGCCGCGATCTGCTCCAGCGAGCTGGCCCCCGGCGCGCACGTCCGCTCCGACGCCGAGCTCATGGACTACGTGCGCAGCAGCGTGGTGACCCTGTACCACCCGGTCGGCACCTGCACGATGGGCGGCGATTCCCGCTGGAACAGCGTGGTCGACCTCGAGCTCAGAGTCCGCGGCGTGGCCGGGCTGCGGGTGGTCGACGCGTCGGTGATGCCGGTCGTGCCGCGCGGGAACACCAACGCGCCCACGATCGCGATCGCCGAGCGGGCCGCCGACCTCATCGCGGGCCGGGCTCCGCTGGCCGCGGTAGACCCCGCCGACCCCGTCGACGCCATGGTCCTGGCCAGCCAGGCCTCCGGCCACAACGGCACACGCCAGACCGGCACCGGCCACAACGGCACACGCCAGACCGGCACCGGCCACACCGGCACCGCTAGCTCCTAACGCGCCCGCCGCCCGCTGCCGGCGCTACCCCGCGGCCGGTACAGCCGTCCGTGCAGCAGCGTCACCAGCGTGACGATCCGCTTCATATCCCGGTCCGTCCGGCCGAACGTAGTCAGCGCGATCAGCGGCCGCATCCGCTGCCGCGTGATGGCCTTGGGCCGTGAGAACTCGCGCAGCCCGTCCGCGCCGTGGATCCGGCCGAACCCGGACTCGCCCACCCCGCCGAACGGCAGCGCCGGCACGATCGCGAACCCGAGCACGGAGTTGATCGAGGTCATGCCGGACCGCAGCGAGCGAGCCGCCGTCATGGCGGCCGAACGGTCCCGGGCGAACACCGCCGACCCGAGCCCGTAGCGCCCCGCGTTGGCGAACGAGACCGCCTCCGCCAGCCCCGCCACCGGCGTGACCGTCACGGTCGGGCCGAACGTCTCCTCGGTAACAGCCGCCGACCCCTCGGGCACGTCGGTCAGCACCACCGGCCGCACGTACGGCGGGGCCACCGCGTCCGGACCTCCCACGGTCGGCTGCCCGCCCAGGGCCAGCGCGTCCGCCACGTGCTTGGCCACGGTCTCCGGCTGCGACGGCAGCGTCATCGGCCCGTACGACGCCTCGCTGTCGAACCCGGGCCGCAACTCCGACACCTTCGAGGTCAGCCGCTCCAGGAACGAGTGGTACACCCCGTCGGCCACGTAGACCCGCTCGATCCCGATGCAGGTCTGCCCGGCGTTGGACATGGCGCCCCACGCGGCGGCGTCGGCGGCCGCCTCCAGGTCGGCGTCGGCGCTCACCAGCATGGCGTCCTTGCCGCCGCACTCGGCCAGCACCGGGGTCAGGGTGTCCGCCGCGGCGGCCATCACCTTGCGCGCCGTGGCCGCCGAACCGGTGAACGCGATCTTGGCCACGCCGCTGCGGGCCAGCGCCTCGCCGGTCGAGCCGGGCCCGGTGACCAGCTGCAGCACCGGCTGCACCTCACCGAAGATGCCCAGCGCCTCGCGGAAGGCCTGGACCAGCCATTCCCCGGTCGCCGGGGTCAGCTCGGACGGCTTGAACACGACCGCGTTCCCGGCCGCCAGCGCGTACGCGATCGAGCCGATCGGCGTGAACACCGGGTAGTTCCACGGCCCGATCACGCCGACCACGCCGAGCGGCTGGTACTCCACCGTGGAGGCCTGGTTGATGGCCGCGAGCCCGCTGCGCACCCGGCGCGGGCGCAGCACCCGGCGGGCGTGCCGGGCGGCCCAGTCGATGTGCACGATGGCCAGGATGATCTCCAGCGTGGCGTCGTCGAGGGGCTTGCCGGTCTCCTCGTGCACCAGCTGGGCCAGCCGGCTCATGTACCTGGTCAGGTGCGACTTCCAGGCCAGCAGCCTGATCCGCCGCCCGGCCCAGTCGAGCCCGGCCCACCACGCCGCGGCCTCGCGGGCCTGGGCCACGGCGGCATCTACCTCGCGGCGCCCGTGCACGGGGAAGGTGGCCAGCACTTCCCCGGTCGCCGGATTCACTGTCTCGAGCATCGTTTGACCAGTAAAGCATCGCCCGCCTACCCGAAGCTACGCTGGGTCCGTGCCGCCTCGTCCGTACGTCCTGCTCTCCTGCGCCACCTCGGCCGACGGCTACCTGGACGACGCCAGCCCGGAGCGGCTGATCCTGTCCGGCCCCGCCGACCTGGACCGGGTGGACGAGGTGCGGGCGGGCTGCGACGCCATCCTGGTCGGGGCGCAGACGGTCCGCGCCGACAACCCGCGCCTGCTCATCAGGGACCCGCGGCGCAGCGCCCGCCGGGCCGCCCGCGGCCTGCCCGCGCACCCGGCCCGGGTCACCCTCACCGCCACCGGCGACCTGGATCCCGACGCCCGTTTCTTCGCCCCCGGCGCGCTCCGCCTGGTCTACTGCGCCACCTCCGCGCTGCCCCAAGCCACGAAAATCAAGGACAGCGCCGTACTCATTGACGCAGGTGACCCGGTGTCCGCCGATTTCATGCTCCAGGATTTGGCCGAACGGGGCGTGGCGCGTCTTCTCGTCGAAGGCGGCGCGCGGGTCCTGGGTGATTTCCTCGCCGCGGGCCGCGCCGACGAGCTCAACCTCGCGGTAGCCCCCTTCTTCGTAGCCGATCCCGCCGCCCCCCGCCTCAGCCTCCCCGCTCCCAGCCTCGCCGGCCCGATGACCCTGGCCGAGACCCGCCGGGTCGGCGAGGTCGCGCTGCTGCGCTACCTGCTCGGCCCCGGCGGCCCGGACCACCGGTTCCTGAGCTGGGCGGTGGAGCTGTCCCGGCTGTGCCCGCCGTCGGATTCGGCGTTCTCCGTCGGGGCGGTCGTCGTCGGCGAGGACGGCGAGGTCCTGGCCACCGGGTTCTCCCGCGAGCAGGAGGACCACGACCACGCCGAGGAGGTGGCACTCCGCAAGCTGGCACGGGGCAAGCTGGGCTCCGCCCCTTATGACCCCAGGCTGCGGCACGCCACCCTGTACAGCTCGCTGGTGCCCTGCGGCGCCCGTGCGTCGCGCCCGGTCACCTGCGTCGGGCACATCGTCGCGGCGGGCATCCCGCGGGTCGTCTTCGCCTGGCGCGAGCCCCGCCTGTTCACCGACGGCGAGGGTGCCGAACAGCTCCGGGCCGCGGGAGTCGCCGTCACCGAGGTGCCCGAGCTGGCCGAACGCGCCCGCGCGGTCAACGCCCACCTTGTCGGTACCGGCGCGTGACGTCTCCCGAGCTCCGTCACTCCAGGGTCGCGATTCTCGCCTACTTCTTCATCCTCGGCGTGGGCTTCGCGGCGTGGGGCGCCCGGCTGCCGGCCATCAAGCAGTCGCTGCACCTGAGCGACGGCGGCCTCGGCCTGGCGCTGTTCGCCGTGCCCGCGGGCAGCGTGGTGACGCTGGCGCTGAGCGGGCGGATCGCGGACCGGTTCGGCGCGGTCCGGGTGCTGCGGGTGGCCGGCGTGCTGTTCCCGGCCGCGCTCGTCCTGTCCGGGCTGGCCGGGAACCTGGCCTGGCTGATGGTGACGCTGGCCGTCTTCGGCGCGCTGGCCGGGCTGCTCGACGTGTCGATGAACGCCTGCGGCGCCCGGCTCGAGCTGGGTTACGGCCGCCCGATCATGTCCTCGCTGCACGCCGGCTACAGCATCGCCGGCCTGGGCGGCGCGGCCATCGGCGGGGTCTCGGCCTGGCTGGGCGCCAGCCCGCTGGCCACGTTCGCCGTCACGGCCGCCGCGCTGATCGTCCTGGGCCTGCTGGCCGGGCCGCACGTATTCATCCCCGCCGTCACGCCCCGCGAAGAGCACCCCAGCGACCCGGCCCCGTCCATCCGCAACATCCGGCGCGTGATCTGGGTGCTCGGCCTGCTCGCGCTGTGCGGGCAGGTAGGCGAGGGCTCGGCCGGCGACTGGAGCGCCGTCTACCTGCACGTCGACCTGGGTACGTCGGCGGCCGCCGCCGCCGTGGCGCTGGGCGCCTTCTCAATCACGATGGCGGCCGGCCGGGTGGCAGGCGACCGCCTGGCCGCGCGGTTCGGCCCGGTGCGGCTGGTCCGGGGGAGCGGCCTGGTCGCCGGATTGGGCCTGGCGGCCGGCCTGCTGGTCGGGACCCCGGTCGCGGCCATCGTCGGCTTCGCCCTGCTCGGGCTGGGCCTGGCCGGCATCTTCCCGCAGATCGTCACGGCCGCGGCGCGGCTGGACCCCGAACAGGCCGGGCGCAACATCGGCCGGATCGCGGCGGTCTCGTACACGGGCCTGCTCAGCGGCCCGGTCGTGATCGGCGCGATCGCCTCCGGCGTGGGCCTGCGGAACGCGCTCCTGGTCCCGGCCGCCCTGGCCCTTGTGGTCGCCGCGGCGGCCGGCGTGATGAACCCCCGCTAGAACAGCGTGTCCTCGCGCTCGACGCCGCGCATGGCGTCGTAGTCCAGGGTGACGCAGCGGATGCCCCGGTCGCCGGCCAGGGTGCGCGCCTGCGGCCTGATCTCCTGGGCGGCGAACACGCCCTGCACCGGGGCCAGCAGCGGGTCCCGGTTCAGCAGGTCCAGGTATCTCGTGAGCTGCTCCACACCGTCGATCTCTCCACGGCGCTTGATCTCGACCGCGACGCTCACGCCCGCGCCGTCCCGGCACATCAGGTCGACCGGCCCGATCGGCGTCGGGTACTCGCGCCGGACCAGCCGCCAGCCGTCGCCGAGCAGCCCGAGCTGGACCGCGAGCAGTTCCTGCAGGTGCGCCTCCACCCCGTCCTTGACCAGCCCCGGGTCGATGCCGAGGTCGACCGAGGTGTCGCTCACCACCTCGGTGAGGGTGATGATCAGCGTCTCGCCCGACTTGCCGGTCACCGTCCACTGGCCCGGCGCTTCGCTGAGCCGGCACGGAGGCGACATCCAGTTCAGCGGCTTGTACGAGCCGCCGTCGGAGTGCACGAGCACCGAGCCGTCCGCCTTGACGATGAGCAGGCGCAGGGCCTCGGGGAGGTGGGCGGTGAGCCGGCCGACGTAGTCGACGCTGCACCGCGCGATGACGAGCCGCACGACCGGTAACTCTACTGGCTCCGGCTCACCTAAGCTGGGCAGGCGTGAGCCCGCGCCGGATCCGCCGCGACCGCTCCGGCCCGCCGGACCCCGTGCCCGGGCCCGAGCGCGTCGAGTCGTGGCCGGACGGCGACTGGGTGGTCCGCCGGGTGCCCGGCGCGGCGACCGCCAAGGCCTACCGCTGCCCCGGCTGTGACCAGGAGATCGTGCCGGGAACGCCGCACGTCGTGGCCTGGCCCGCCGACGGAGCCCGGATGCCCGGCGGCATGGCCCTGGACGAGCGCAGGCACTGGCATACCGCCTGCTGGCAGAATCGGCTGCGCCGCGGCCCTGGCGTCAAGCGAAGAGGAGTCCCGTGACGATGACGAGCGAGCGACTCGAGGTAACGCGAACGATCGAGGCCGCCCCCGACGCGGTCTTCCGGGTGCTCTGCGACCCGCAGGGACACGTGGCCATCGACAGCACGGGCATGCTGATGGACGCGACCGGGGAGCCGGTGACCGCGGCCGGCGATACCTTCGTGGTCCACATGGACCGGGAGGCGCTGAACGACTACCCGCTGGGCCGCTACGACGTGACCGTCACCATCACCACGCTGGTGCCGGACCGGGAGATACGCTCGGCATCCTGGCCCGGACCGTCGCCCGTGGGTACATCGGCCGCCGGACATAACCGGACGAGGCCTACAATGCCCCGAGGGACA
>DAIOWL010000172.1:8197-10129 GCA_036758545.1 Streptosporangiaceae bacterium
GGGTACATCGGCCGCCGGACATAACCGGACGAGGCCTACAATGCCCCGAGGGACACCCGCGACTGGGAGGGACTCGTGTACCTGTTCGACCTCAGCGGCAAGGTTGCCGTCGTCACCGGCGGAACCCGCGGGATCGGCATGATGATGGCGCGCGGCCTGCTCCAGGCTGGCGCGTCGGTCTACATCAGCTCGCGCAAGCCCGAGGCGGGCGAGGCCGCGGCCGCCGAGCTCTCCGAGTACGGAACGGTGATCTCGGTGCCCGCCGACCTGGCCCGCGAGGAGGAGTGCCAGCGGCTGGCCGCCGAGGTCGGCCGCTTCGAAGAGGGCATCCACGTCCTGGTCAACAACGCCGGCACCAACTGGGGCGCTCCCCTGGAGGAGTTCCCCGCGCACGGCTGGGACAAGGTCGTCGACCTCAACCTCAAGACGCCGTTCTACCTGACCCGGGCGTTCCTGCCGCTGCTCGAGGCGGACGGCACGGCCGACGACCCGGCCCGGGTGATCAACGTCGGCAGCATCGACGGGCTGCGCGTGCCGTACGAGTACCCGACCTACTCCTACTCGGCCAGCAAGGCCGGGCTCCATCAGCTCACCCGGGTGCTGGCCCGCGAGCTCGGGCCGCGGCACATCACCGTCAACGCGGTCGCGCCCGGCCCGTTCGAGTCCAAGATGATGGCGGCCACCCTGGCCGCCCGCGGCGACGAGATCGCGGCCGGCTCGCCGCTCGGCCGCATCGGCCGTCCCGACGACATGGCCGGCGTCGCGGTGTTCCTCAGCGGCCGCGGCTCGGCCTACATCACCGGCGCCGTCATCCCGGTCGACGGCGGTATCTGGGCCGCCAGCTAGCCCCGCCTTCCCGCGCCCCAGTAGAACGGCCCGGACGTGGCGGTGACCGTGATGTCCCAGCCGGTCCGCCTGAGCCGTTCCTCTAGGTCCGCCGGCTGGTAAGGCACCTTGACGAGCTCGTAGGACGTGCCGTCCGCCAGCCGCCGGCGGATGGTCGATGACGACGGGCCGTGCACCAGCTCATCAGGGGTCCGGTACGCATCGTCGGCGAAGAACACCCGGCCGTCTTCGGCCAGGCCGGCAGCCACCAGCGACCAGAAGGCGTCGAAGCGCTCCGGCGGCACGTGCGACAGCCAGAAGCCGAAGAAGACCACGTCGTATCGGCGGTCGGGAACCCAGTCGAACAGATCGGCCCGAACGAACCGGACCCGGTCGCTGCCGGCCCGGGCCGCGGCCGCGGCGAGCATCTCCGGTGACGCGTCCACGGCGGTGACCTCGGTCGCGTGGCGGAGCAGTTGGCGAATCCACACGCCGGGGCCACAGGCGAGTTCGAGCACGCGTCCGGTCGGCCGGAATGCCTCGAGCGCCTCCTCCAGCTCCTGGCCGCCCGGCAGATCCAGGCCCTGGTGCAGAATATCCTCCCCGAGGGCGTTGTAGTAGGCGGCCTGCTCGCTCAGCAGCTGCTCGAGTTCCTCGTCTCCGGCCACATCTCACGATAACGGGCACAGGGCACTGGCGATGGCGTCGGCGAGCCAGCGCGAGTACCGCTCGAGCGACCAGCCCGGGACAGCACCAGCCGTTCGTAGTGGTCGACCGCCAGGTAGTTCCACAGCACGTCCCGGACCTCGCCGAGGTCGATGCCGTCCCGCAGCTGACCGGTCTCCAGCAGATGACTTCCCAGCGCCGTCATGCCGGTCAGGGCCGCGCCCTCAAGACGAACTGACCACCTTGACCCGCACCCGTCCGGGGGTTGTGTGCCCCTGCCCCCGTCTATCGGGGGTAAGGTGCCACAACCCCCATCAGTCGGCGGAGCGCTGCTGTCACTCCTCCGGGGCGAGCCAGAGGACGCCCAGTGGGGGAACGGTGATGACGGCCGAGGCGGGGCGGCCGTGGTAGGGCTCGGGCACCGCTTCGATGCCGCCCAGG
>DAIOWL010000173.1:0-10128 GCA_036758545.1 Streptosporangiaceae bacterium
CAGCCCGGCGTGTCCAAGCACCTGCGGGTGCTGCGCGAGGCGGGCCTGGTCGAGGTGCGAACCGATGCCCAGCGGCGCGTGTATCGGCTCCGGACCGAACCTCTCCGCGAGATCGACGAATGGCTGGCGCCCTACCGCGCCGCCTGGGCCGGACGCCTCGGCGCGCTGGAAGCCCACCTCGACGACATGGACAACTGAGGAGAACGCATGGATGACGCGGAACTCGGCACGCTGACCCGCCAGGGAGACCGGTGGATGCTGACCTTCACCCGCAGGCTGGCGCACCCGCGGGAGAAGGTCTGGCGGGCCGTGACCGAACCGGAGCACCTGGCCGCCTGGTATCCCCAGCAGATCGTGGGGGAGCGCCGGGCAGGCGCGCCGCTGCGGTTCGTCAGTTCGGCCGGGGACGGCTTCGACGGCCAGATGCTGGTCTTCGACCCGCCCGAGGTCATGGAGTTCACCTGGGGCACTGACCGGCTGCGCATCGAACTGCGGGCGGACGGCGCGGGCACGGTGCTCACCCTCACCGACACCTTGGGCGAGCTCGGCAAGGCCGCACGCGACGGCGCTGGCTGGCACGAGTGCCTGAACCGCCTGGTCAGCGAGCTCGACGGGACGCCGCAGCGGCCCATGGGCGAGCTCTGGGTCGAGGTGCACCCCCGGTACGTGACCCACCTCGGACCCGACGCCGCGACGATTGGCCCGCCCGCCGGTAACGACCCTCGCGGGACGAACGCGTAGCCGGGCAGGTCCCGGACCACCACCCGGGACTGTTCGCCCGGTGGCAGCGATCCGGCGGCCCGGGTCACCACCGGGCGGGCCCGCGTGGCGGTGAGGTAGACGACCAGGGCATACTGCATCGGCGCCAGCAGCCCGGCCATGATCCGCGTGGTGCGCCCGGCTGACTTAGGGGTCAGCTCCACCTCGATCGCCCAGATCTGCCCGGCGTACGGGCTGCCGTCGACGCTCGGCCAGTGAATCTCCGCATCGGGGAGGTGCTCGGCGCGGCCGGCCGCGGGCTGGCCGGCGAGCAGCCGACGCTCGCTGTGCCACCAGGGGCGGCCGTCGCGCCAGGCCGGGCTGGCCTCGATCCAGAGCCGGGCGGCCAGGATCGCCCGCACGTGCGCGAGCCGCCCCAGCGCGGGCGGGCCAGCGCGGAACCCCAGGCCAGTCGCTGTCATCCCGTCCCGGGTCAGCCAGCACCACTTCGGCCCCGGACCCAGCCGCCCTGTGGCCGCGAACCCAGCCCGCCGCCACCGGGCCGTGAGCGTGGATAGCCGCTCGGGCTCCACCCCCAGCGCCGTAGCCAGCAGGTCGAACGGCGCGCCGAAGTGCTCGCCGCAGAGCAGGAGCCCGTCGATGTCCCGCTGAGACAGCTGGACCACGCCCGCATCGACGCGCCGCCGGCGAGACGCGGTGACCTGAGTAATAGCGTCGTGAGCCTGTGCGGCCATGGTCATCCCTGCCTTCCCGCAGTAACACAAGCCCCGGTTGTCCCGTGTGCTCACATATGCACGGGATGTGACAATTCTTCCGCGCGGGCGCCCACGGGGAAGGATGGCAAGAATTCCGTAAGTGCATCGTCATGACCACGTCTCGCAAGCTGCCACAGTCGCCGTGAACCACGTTCAGACCGGCATACCGAACGGGCCTGGTTCCTGCCCGTCCGGCCCGGCCAGCCGCACTTTCCAGGCCTGGAGACCGGCTGGCCGTCGGGGAGGTCAGCCTCGGCTGCCGGTCACTATGCGTGATTTGCGCAGGCGGCGGATAGCCGCTGGTAGAACCAGACGGTCTGGTATCCGTCGCTGTTCCGCGCACTGGGCAGCTGTGTGGCCAGATCGACGTAGGCAGTGCCGGCGTTGCGCAGGTCCGGCCACCGCGAGTCGGCGAACTGGGCGCGGATCTTCGGGTAGTCGGTTGCGGGGACGTCTTGCGTGTTCAGCGGGTATGTGCATGCGACGAGGCCGCTGTCCGCCGGCGCGGCCGAATGCGTGCTGCCGAGCACGCCGATGAGCAGGGCAGGGGTCACTGCGGCTGCGCCCATCGTGAAGCGGCGCGTGCGGGTCGAGAGATTCCTGATCGTTGGCCGCCGGTATGCGGCGAAACGGTCGAACATGGTGAGACTGCCTTTCTTCCTGGCCGGCGCTAGCGCGCGGATCACTGATCGGTCGGCGGCTGGCGAGCAGCGGCCTGCCTGGTTGGCCGGTTATGGCGGCCTGCCTGGCACTTCAGGCCCTGCGGCCCGTCGCCGGGCAACTGGTTCCACCGTGCTCGGTGACCCGTCTGACCACCACACATGCCGGCCCACAGGACGGTCACATGACGGCCCACAGGATCCGCGGCCTGGATGGCAAGAGATGGTGAGCATGGCCGGGCCTGGTTAACCTTGGTGTAGGTCCTGTCGGCGCTGCGCCCGGATTGTGCTGCGGCGGGATGAGGATCTGCGGAGGGGATGCAGGCTATGGCGGAGGAGCTTGCGCTGGGGTTCGGCGGCCTGCTGCGGCAGCTGCGGGCCGTGGCAGGACTGACCCAGGAGGAGCTGGCCGAGGCAGCGAGCCTGAGCCCGCGGTCGGTCAGCGACCTGGAGCGGGGCGTCAACCGCACCGCCCGCAGGGAGACCGCCGAGCTGCTGGCTGGCGCGCTAGGCCTGGACGGCCCGGCCCGCCCGTTGTTCGTGGCGGCCGCCCGCGGCCGTGCCCCGGCCGAAGAGGTGCTGGCGGCCCTGCGCGAAGCTGCGGCGCCAGAAGGCCCGGCGCCAGGCCCGGCGCCGCCGGAGAGCCTCTACCCGGGGCTCATGCCGTTCGAGGAGCGGGACGCCCGGCCTTCTTACCGAGGTGACGAGCTGGCGGATCGGCTGAGGGCAGCCGGGGGCGTGCAGGGTTTCCCGGCTGTGCTAACCAGCTTTGTCGGCCGGGACGTGGCTGGGCGCGAGGCCGCGGGCCTGTTGGGGGAGTACCGGCTGGTGACGGTGACCGGGCCGGGCGGGGTGGGCAAAACCCGGCTGGCTGGCGAGGTCGCGCAGCAGGTGGCGGCCCGGTTCGCGGACGGGGCCTGGCTGGCCGAGCTGGCCGCGGTGCGAGATCCGGCGCGGGTAGCGGCGGCGGTGGCGGTGGCGCTGGGGGTGCGTGAGGAGCCGGGGGTGTCGGCGGCGGTAGCGGTGGTGCGGGTGCTGGCCCGCCGGCAGCTGCTGCTGGTGCTGGATAACTGCGAGCACGTGATCGGTGCGGCCGGCGACCTGTGCGCCGGCCTGCTGCAGGCCTGTGATGACGTGCGGGTCCTCGCGACCAGCCGGGAGCCGCTGCGCATCGCGGGCGAGGCGGCGTACCGGCTGGCGCCGCTGCCGGTGCCCGGCCCGGGCGACGCCGATGTTGAGGGGGCGGAGGCGGTGGCGCTGTTCGCCGACCGGGCCCGGGCGGCCGACGTAAGGTTCGCGCTGACTGGTGAGAACCGCAGTGAGGTGGCGCGGCTGGTGGGCCGGCTGGACGGGATGCCGCTGGCGATCGAGCTGGCCGCGGCGCGGGTCGAGGCGCTGGGCGTGTCGCAGCTGCTCGACTGGATGGATGACAGGCTGGCGCTGCCCGAGGGCGGGGACCGCCGGGCGGCCGGGCGGCACCGGTCGCTGGCGGCCGCGGCGGAGTGGAGCTACCAGCTGCTGACCGAGGACGAGCGGCGGGTGTTCCGCCAGCTGTCGGTGTTCCCGGCGCCGTTCACCCTCGAGGCGGCCGGGGCGGTTGCGGGCGAAGGGGCGGCGCCGGCGGTGCTGCGGCTGGTGGAGTGCTCGCTGCTGGTCCCGCCGCGGCCCGGCCCGGATGGCCGACTGCGGTACGCGATGCTGGAGACGCTGCGGGGCTACGGCGCCGGGCTGGTCGCGGAGGCGGACGAGCAGGACGACGCCGAAGTCGCGCTGGCCCGGCACGCGGTGCGGGTGGCCGAGCAGGCCGAGGCGGGGATGACGACCATCGCCGGTGAGCCGTCCGCCGCCCGGTGGCTGGACGCCGAGGATGCCACCATGGGGCACGTGCTGGCCTGGGCGGTGGAACACGACCTGGACGCGGCGGCGCGGCTGATGTCTGCGCTGGGCTTGTGGTGGACACTGCGCGGGCGGCTGGCCGGCCAGGGGCCGCTGCTGCGCGAGCTGGCCGGGCGCGCCGAGCCCGGAAGCGCGGGGTGGTGCGCCGCGCAGTTCTGGCTTGCCTGGGCGGCGATGGACTCGGCCGACCTGCCCGCAGCGCTGCAGCGGTGTGCCGCGATCGTGAACGTGATCGGGGACCGGGAGCCATCCCCGATACTGGCGGACTGCCTGCACTTGCAGTCGGTCACCTTGGCCAACCTAGGCCGGGTCCCGGAGGCGGTCGGATGCGCCCGCCGTGGCCTGGCCATGGCCCGCGGGCTGGGCTACCCATTCGCCCAGGCGTATGCCATGAATTGCCTGGCCATCGCCGCCTCGTATACCGGCAACCCGGGCGACGCGGTGCAGTTGGCCCGGCAGGCCGGCCAGATACCGGGCATCCCCCGCCCGGCCGCCCGGGTGTGCGGTTACCTGCTGGCCGCGTTCCTGGTCGCGGCGGGGGAACTGGCCGCCGCCGACCAGGCCTGCGCCGCGACGCTGGCCCAGGCCCGGGACGTCGGCGACCTGTATGCCCTGGGCATGCTGCTGCCGGTGATGGCGGACCTGGACGTGCGGGTCGGCCGCCCCGGCGACGCCGCCGCGCACCTGCGCGAGGCAGCGCAGATCGCGCTGCAAGTCGGGACCTGGATGGTGACACTTAGCGTCCTGGAGATTTGCGGGCACCTGTGCGCCGCCACTGGGCGCCCCGCCGACGCGATCACGGTATGGGCCGCCTTTGATACGCTCAGCCAGCAAGGCGGGTATGCGTCATTGGAATCGGATGTGCGCCGCCGCGAGGATGCCCTGCACGAGGCCCGGCCCTCGCTCGGCCCGGACCGTGCCCGCGCGGCCGGGCAGCGCGGCGCGGCGATGAGCCTGGTTACTGCGGCCGAGTTTGTCCTGATGCTGACCACGCCGGACCCGCCTCAGAAGGCGGCGTCGGCCAGGCCCGCGAACCTCAGCGCCCGGGAACAGGAGCTGGTCACCCTGGTCGCCCAGGGCCGCACCGACGCGGACATCGCCTCGCAGTTGTACATCAGCATCCGCACCGTCCGCTCCCACCTGGACCGGATCCGGGACAAGACCGGCTGCCGCCGCCGCGCCGACCTGACCCGCCTGGCCCTCAGCGCCGAACTGGTCTAACCCGCGCCACGGGCCAGCTATCCCGCTGCCGCGCACGTGTGGGTAGTCCTACCCCGGCTGCCGCCAAGACGGGAAAGGGGTAATCCGGCCGCTGCCGCGCCTCCCGCCTCCTGAGAGAACCTGCCGTCAAGGCCGGAACGCCCGGCCAGTTCCGAAACCGGGAGACGATCATGTTCACACGCCTTTTCCGCCGGGAAACCCACCCGCACACTGCCGCGCGCCTGCGCCGGATCACCGCGGCCCTGGCCGTCGTGGCCGGCGGCCTGCTGGCCTGGGCCGCCGCCGTCCCGGCCGCCTCCGCCGCGATCGTCCCGCTCCCGAGCGACGTGGTCTACGGGCCAGCCGTCGCGGTGCCGCCGCCCCCCACGGTCCCGGTGATCCCCGCCGGTGGCATGCCAGGCTGGCAGATCGCCGTGATCGCCCTGGCCGCGGCCCTGGTCGCGGCCACGGCCGCGGTGTTCCTGGACCGCGCGCGGGGCAGCCGCCGGGCCGTCTCCACCACCGGATGACACCCGCCGGCCCCGAGCCGGACCCGGCCGCGCTTGGACCCTGGCCAGGGTCCAAGCGCGGCCCTCGCCGTCAGGTCATTTGAGGAACGGGAGTGGCTAACTACAGCGCAACGAGCCCGACAAGCAGGTGTCAGTACTACTCCCATGCATAACGTTGGTCACCTGTGTGTCCTATCTGTACGGGTCTCGCTTTGGTATTGGCGTCACCGCAAGCGGCGGCCCATTTCCTTGGCGGAGTAGCCGCCCAGGCCGGTGACGGCGGCCTGGAACCGGTCGGACTGTAGCAGCGCCCACAGCGGCTCGAGCAGCGGGCTGCCGAGCGCGCCGGGCGTCACCACCAGATCGTAGGGTTCCCAGGTGACCGGCACGAGGTCTAGGCCGAACGCCCGGGCGGCCGCGGTGATCCCGAGGCCGGCGTCGCCGCGCCCGGCGGCGATCGCGGCGGCCACCGCCAGGTGCGTCGGTTCCTCCCGGGCGTACCCGGAGATGGCGTCGGGCGCGATGCCAAGCTCCGCGAGGCGGTGGTCGAGGAGGACCCGGGTTCCGGCGCCGCGCTGCCGGTTCACGTACCGCACGCCTGGCCGCGTCAGGTCCTCGATCCCGCCGAGGCGGAGCGGGTTCCCCGGCGCCACCATCAGCCCCTGCTCCCGGTGCACCAGCCGAACAACCGCGACGTCCGGAGCGGACGGGCCGAACACGCGGTCCACGTACGGCAGCGTGTACTCGCCAGAGGTCGGGTCGAGCAGGTGCGAACCGGCGATATGGCAGAGCCCGTCGCGCAGCGCGACGAGCCCGCCGAGCGAGCCGACGTTGGAGGACGCCAGGGTGACCAGGGGGTCGTCGGCGCGCAGCGCGGAGGCGGCCAGGTCGAGCACGAGGTCGTGCGAGCCGATCGCGACGATGGTCCGGGCGATCTCGTCCAGGCCGCGCAGCAGCTCAACCGTGACAGTCGACCCCGCGTGATGGCCCTCCACCCCGGCCGGGACCACGAGCAGCCCGTCGGCACGGACCAGCGAGGTCAGCACGCCGGCGCCACGCGGCAGCGGGGTAGCCACCAGATCGCCGCCGACGGAGCCGAGCCGCACCCGGACCCAGTCGTCCATGCCGAGCGGTGACGCGAGCTTGCGCGCCAGCTTCGCCGCGGTGACCGGGCGCCGCCGCGGCGACGCCCCTGACAGCCCGGCGAGCATCGGCACGGCGAAGATGTCGAAGGTCAGCGCGGCGGACACCGGGTAGCCGGGCGCGCCGAGCACCGGCGTCTGCCCGACGACGCCGAGCACGACCGGGTGCCCGGGGCGGACCGCGACCCCGTGCACCGCGAGCGTGCCTGTCTCGGATACGACCCGGGCGGTGTAGTCGTCCCGTCCCGCGCTCGACCCGGCGATCACGATCAGCAGGTCGCACTCAGACGCCGCCGCCGTGGCGGCCGCGGCGATCCGCTGTGGGGAATCCGGCTCGATCGCCAGGATCCGCGCCTCGCACCCGGCCTCCCGCGCCTGCTCGGCGAGCATCAGCGAGTTCGTGTCCAGGATCTCGCCCGTGCCCGGCTCGGTTCCGATCGGCACTATCTCGTCGCCTGTAGGCATGATCAGGACAAGGGGTCTCTTCCGGACGGAAAGCTGCTTCGCGCCGGCCGCGAGCGCCGCGGCCAGGTCGGCGGGACGCAGCCGGTGGCCTTCCGGGAGCAGCAGTTCGCCGGCGCTGACGTCCTCGCCGATGGAGCGGACGTGCTGGTAAGGAGGGACAGCGGCGAGCAGTTCGGCCCGGCCTTCGGCGTCGTAGTGCACGTGCTCGCGCATCACGACCGCGTCCCGGCCGGCGGGCATAGGGTCGCCGGTGTCGATCACGTCGTAGGCGTCGGGGGCCAGGTAGACAGGGCTGGTCTCGCTCGCGCCGAGGGTGTCTGCGGCGCGGATCGCGATGCCGTCCATCCCGGCGGCGTCGAACGGCGGCGAGGACCGGGTCGCCCATACCGGGGCCGCGGTGACCAGGCCGGCCGCTTCGGTGACCGGCACGGTGATGGCGGGCAGCCGCTCCGGGCAGCCCGCCGCGTCCCTGGCCGCCTGCCACGCCTCCAGGGCCCGTGCCGCCGGCACGTCCCGGATGAACGGGCTGTTAGGCATACAGGATCACGTCCACCTCGGTACCCGCGTCCAGGCCGGTGGCCTCCTCGGGGATGACGATATAGCCGTCGGCGGCGGTCAGCACCGAAAGCAGTGCCGACAGGCCGAACACCGGCGTGGCCGTTCCCTCGCTGACCTTCACCTGCACGACGTCGAGCCGTCCGGTCGCCGATGCGAGGTCCCGCGAGAGCCTGGCCCGCGCCGACGGTTCCGGCGGAGGTACCGTGCAGCCGCCGACCTGGCGGACCACCGGCATCCCGATGAGCCGGAACACCACGAGCGCCGAGCGGGGGTTGCCCGGCAGCCCGATCACCGGGACTCCGCCGCATTCGGCGAGCAGGGTCGGCTTGCCGGGCTTGACCGCCAGGCCGTGGCACCAGATGCCGGGCGCGCCGAGCCGGGCGACGGCGGTCGCGGTCTCGTCCCGCGCGCCGACCGAGGAGCCGGCCGAGATCACGATGACGTCACTGGATTCCAGCGCCGCGCGCAGCGCTTCCTCCAGGGCGGCCGGGTCGTCGGGGATGATGCCGCCGGGGACCGGGGTGCCGCCAGCGTCTTCGACCAGCGCGGCGAGCGCCGCGGCGGTCGCGTCGCGCACCTGACCTGGTTTGAGCGCCTGCGTTTCCGGGGGAACGACCTCGTCGCCGGTCGAGAAGATCGTGACGACCGGCCTAGCGTGCACCCGCACGCTCGTCACCCCCGCCGCGGCCAGCATGCCCAGGTCCTGAGGGCGGAGCAAGCGGCCGTCCGGGATGATTTCCTGGCCTATCCTCGCGTCCTCGTCGGCGCGCACCATGCCGTCGCCCGGTGCGACCGGGCGGACGACCTCGATCGTGCCCGGCATGGCCTCGGCGGTGTACTCGATCATCACGACCGCGTCCGCGCTACGCGGCAGCGCGCCGCCGGTCGGCATGGACACCGCGCAGCCCGGGGCAACGCTGATGTCCGGCTCGGTGCCCATCTGTACCGCGCCGGTGACGGTGAGGTAGCCGGGCAGGCCCTCGGAGACCCCGTAGGTGTCGGCGGCACGGACGGCGTACCCGTCGACGGTCGACCGGGCGAACCCAGGTAGCGGGTGCGGGGCGGTGACAGGCCGCGCCGGGACGCGCCGTAGCGCTTCGCCGAGCGGGATCATCTCGGCTGGCGTCCGGCGCCCCGGGCGGAATCCGGCCAGGGCCTCCGCCACCGTCCGGGTGGTGAAGAACTCCCGGCCGGCCGGCTCAGCCTTCGTCGCGACCCCCGTTGTCCTCGCTGGCCGCCAGCTTGAGCACGCTCGACACCGGACCGAGCGCCACCTGGCCGAGCCCGCAGATGCTGGTCCGGCGCATCACCTCGGCGAGGTCGCGGACCTCCCCGTTCACGTCGGCGGGTCCGCCGCCCCGCCTGAGCAGGTCGTCGAGGATGATGTGCGCCTTGGCCGACCCGACCCGGCACGGCACGCACTTGCCGCAGGATTCGTCGCGGAAGAACCGCAGCACGTTGACGGCGGCGGCGAGCAGGCCGGTGCCCTCGGCCATCACCACCATCGCGCCCGAGCCGAGCATCGAGCCGGCCTCCTGCAGGGTGGCAAAGTCCAGCTCGACATCCAGCTTGTCCGGGCCGATGAAGTTGGAGGACGCGCCGCCCGGCTGGATGGCGGCGAGTTTCCTGCCGCCTTCGACGCCGCCCGCGAGGCCGAGGAGTTCGCGGGCGGTGGTGCCCATCGGGACGCAGTAGACGCCCGGCCGCTCGACGTGGCCGGAGACGGCGAAGAACTTGAGGCCGGCGTGGGTGGCACCGGACCGTGAGGGAGCGCCCTGGGCGTTCCACCAGGCCGCGCCGCGGGTCGCGATGACGGGGATGTGCGCGAACGTCTCGACCGAGTTCATCAGCGTGGGCTTGCCGTGCAGGCCGTAGGTGCCGGGGAACGGCGGCTTGTTCCGCGGCTCGCCGCGGTGCCCTTCCATGCACTCGATCAGCGCGGACTCCTCGCCGAGGATGTAGCCGCCGGGGGAGGTGAACACCTCGACGCTGAGCCGCTGGCCGGAGCCTCCTGCGTCCGGGCCGACCAGCCCGGTCTCGCGGAGCCAGTCGATCTCGCGGCGGATCACTTGTTCCTCGGGGCCGTACTCGTGCCTGATGAACACCCAGCCCTCTTCGGCGCCGACCGCGAGCATGCCGAGCAGTAGTCCCTCGAGCACCAGGTACGGCTGGGTGGCGAGGATCTCCCGGTCCTTGAACGTGCCGGGCTCGGACTCGTCGGCGT
>DAIOWL010000174.1:0-4022 GCA_036758545.1 Streptosporangiaceae bacterium
GCGCCGCCGGACTATCGCCTACCGAGGAGGTCCATGACGGCGAAGTCCGCTGGGTAACCTAAAGTAATCAGAATGCTTCAGGAGTTTGTTCGCCTGGCGGTCTACGTTCCCGTTGACGAAGGCGGCCAGGATGCTGGTCTGACGGCAGTTTCCGCGGTCCAGGAAATCCTGCGCACCTTCCGTGAATTCGACTTCGCGGGGAGCGTCGGCTCCTACAAGGCAGTAGCGGAAATATCGAGCGGCGTGGAGACCTTTGTGCCGACCGCGGATGCTGTGCCCACCCATGGCGTGGCCGGCATCGCCTCTACCGTTCCGTCCGCCCGGCTGGTGACCTACATACCGGCCGGCACTCCGGGAGCCACAGGATCAACAACGGCATCCCGCTCATTGCACAGGCCTGCCGGCTGAAGGGTCCAGGACGCTAGGACCACCGCGCCGCGGATGCTGGCCCCCCGCCGAATGAAGCCGAACGGCCTGGGCTGGGAGCCCTCGTCACTGCTTGGGGTCGGCCTGACGGCTAGACCGGCGGAAGCGCATGGCGGCCAGGGCCGACGTGGCGATCGTGGCCATCCGCCGCCCGACGGGCACCTTCTCGGGCACCTTCTCGGGGGCCGGCGTCGGGCCGGCTGGCGGCGCCGAGGACGGCGAGTCGGCGGTAGGTGCGTCGGTGACAGCCGGCGCGGCAGCGGGCTCGGCAGCCGGTGATCCGGCCGCGGGTGATCCGGCACTGGGCCGCGCCGCGTATGGCCAGCCGACGGGCGCCGCGGGCGCCGGTGGAGGGCTTGGGTGGGATCCGCTCTGCCAGGTCCGCGCCAGGATCACCTGGGTCGGCGAGTCGTGAACGTTCTCCGGGCGGCTGGCGCCCGTCAGCCGGTCCAGCAATTCCCGCGCGCTCGGACGACTCTGCGGGTCCTTGGCCAGTGAGGATTCCACCAGCGGGAGAAGCGAGTCGGGAACCGAGGCGATGTCGGCGTCGCCGTACATGATGCGGTACAGGACCGAGTGGGTGTTCCCGGCGCCGAACGGCGACCGGCCGGTGGCCGCGTACGCCACCGTCACGCCCCAGGCGAAGATGTCGGCCTCCGGGCCGGGATGTCCGCTGATCTGCTCGGGCGCCATGAAGCCCATCGAGCCGATCATCATGCCCGTCCTGGTCACGGCGGTGGTGTCCTGCCGCCGGGCGATGCCGAAGTCGATAACCTTCGGTCCGGCGTCGGTCAGGATGATGTTGGAGGGCTTGAGGTCGCGGTGCATGATGCCGGCCGCGTGGATCGTGGTCAGGGCCTCGGCCAGCCCGGTAGCCAGCCCGAACAGCATGCCCGGGGCGACCGATCCGTGCTTGTCGATGTACTCGGACAGCGACGGGCCCGGGGCGTATTCGGTGACCACGAACGGCGTGGCGAACTGGGAGTCCGCCTCGATTACCCGCACCGTGCAGACGCCCTTGACCTGGACCAGCGCCGCGACCTCGCGGCCGAAGCGGCGGCGGAACTCCTCGTCGCCCGCCAGCTCACGGCGCAGCACCTTGACCGCGACCGGGGCACCATCCCAGGAAACGCCCAGGTACACCACGCCCATGCCGCCCGAGCCCAGCCTCGCGGTCAGCCGGTAGTTCCCGAGCCGGGTCGGGTCATCAGGCCGAAGTGGCGTGCGCGCCAACAGGATCCTCCTCCCGAGCGGTCATCGTGCTGTCCAGGCAGGCCAGCACAAACGTCTGCATGTTATTTTCCTACCGTATCGGCCGGGTGCGCGCCGTGCCGTCAGCCAGAGGGAAGACTCCGCACTACGAATTGCTGACTGGCCTGGGTCTGGACCGAGTCGATGCCCGTTACCGCGGAACCGGACGCGGCCAGCGCGGTGATGGCGTGGCTGCCGCCGTCGGTCAGGCCGCTGACCGACGACCGCGCCCAGCTTGTCCCGTTAGCCGAGGTCCAGACGGCCGCGGCCGTGGTCCCGCCGGACGAGCCGAACTGCGACGCGGCGGTGAATCCGCCTCCGCTGGCGGTCAGCGCGGTGAAGCTGACACCGGGCCCGGGTGCGGTGAACGGCACCGGCTGCCAGGTCTTGCCGCCGTCGTCGGAACGTTCGGCGAGAGGCTGGACGCCGTGCGCGGTGGTCTGCTGTCCCAGCGCGACCGCGTGGCTCCCGTTGACCGCCACCTGCTGGATCACCCCGGCCGTGGCCCCGGCCGGCAGCGGCGTGCTGACAGCCGTCCAGGTCCGCCCGTCGGAACTGGTCCACACCGCCGGCAGCTTGTCGTGGGAGCCGGCCGACACGAAGCCAGCCGGGCCCGCGGCGACGGCCAGCACCCGGCCGGAACCGCCCTCCTCGTTCACGTCGCGCGCCTTAGTCCAGGTGACCAGGTCCGGCGACGACCAGACGTCCCGTGAGTTCGCGCCGCCCGGTTCGGCTACCGTGCCGGTGATCACGTAGCCGTGCGGGCCGCTGGCCGCCTGCACGGCGGACACGCCGGCCAGGTCGTGCGTGATGCCGCTGGACGGCCGCCATGTCGTGCCGTCGGTGGAGGTAAGTACGAGGGGACCAGGACCGACGGCCAGCCACCCGTGCGGCCCGTGGGTCACGGCGGACAGCTCGGCCAGGTCGGTGCCCGCGGACACCTGGGTCAGCGAGGAGACCAGGGTCCAGGGCCCGTCCGATACCCGCCGCCACACCGCGGGGTAGCCGTCGGCGCTGCCGACGGCGACCTGCTCGTTCCCTGCCACGGCGATGCTGCTCACCGTCTCCTCGGGGACGAGGCCGCCCTGGATGGAGCTCAGCGAGACGGGCTGCTGGTGCCCCGCGGTATCGGCCTTGATGAGCAGGCCCTGCTGGTTGGTGCGGGTGGAGTTGGTGCTGCCCGCCGCGATGACGCTGCCGTCCGGGCCGACCGCCGGGGTGAAGCCCGGGCCGCTGGACGTGCTGCCGAGCGACCCGGTCGGCAGCCATTTCCTGCCGGTGCCGGTGCTGGTGTAGGCAACGTACTGGTCCCTGGTGTGGCCGACCACCACGAAGCCGTAGTCGCTGCCCTTGACCACGTCCGGGCTCCAGCCGCCGGCCGCGGCGATCGTGCCGGCGTACTGCCAGGTCCTGCCGTCCTGAGAGAAGTAGGCGACCCCGTCGCTGGCGCCGCTCGCGGTACGGCCGGGCCGGACCGCGATGAGCCCAGCCCCGTCGAACGACACGCCGCTGATGGCGTTCTGGGCGCCGTGGTCGACGGGGATCGTCACCGGCGTCCAGTGCGCCCCGCTGTCGGTGCTCAGCCACACGCCGGCGCCGCGGTCGGTGATCACCGTGGCGTTGCCGTGCGAGACGGCGAAGTCGATGCCCGACGGGGTTCCGGCTGGCTCCTGCAACCCCAGCTGCGCGGCCGTCAGCCGCTGCCAGGTCACGCCGTCCCGCGAGGTCCAGGTCACCGCCTGGCTCCCGGCGCTGGTCGTCTCGTAGCCGGCCGCCAGGAAGCCGTCCGGCGTGTTAGTGACCACGTTGATCGTGTCACTGGACTGCCGCGGGGTGATGCCGCGGGTTCCCGCCAGCGTCCAGGACTGCCCGTTCTGACTGATCCAGATGGCGTCGTCGCCGAATGCCATCCAGCCGCGCTGCCCGCCCGCGATCCTGATGGCCTCGTGCCCCAGCGGGGGCTGGCCGCCGGCGGGCAGCTGAACCGGGGCCAGCTGCCAGTTCTGCCCGGCGTCGGTCGACACGAAGAACTGCTGGCGGACGGCATTGCCGGTCTTCTGTGAACCCGTCGTCACCATCGTGCTCCCCGAGGTGACGATGCGGTCGATCCGCTGGAAGACGCCACGCGCCAGTTGCCCGGGATAGGTCGGCAGGGTGTTCGGCGCGACCGGGGTCGCCGTTCCCGGGCCTCCCTCGTTGGCGGCCGGGCCTTCCTTCGGCGTGTGCCCGGGCAGGATGGCGAAGACCACGGCGGCCGCGACAGCCGCGGCGGCCAGGGCCGCCGTGCCTATCGCGGCGGTCCGCCTGCTGAACCGGCCCGGGCTGTCGTCGGCTGCCCCTGGGTG
>DAIOWL010000174.1:4122-10117 GCA_036758545.1 Streptosporangiaceae bacterium
TCCGGGTCGCCGTGCATGACCCGGTACAGGACCGCGTGGGTGTCCCCGGTGCCGAAGGGCGGCTGGCCGGTGGCCGCGTACGCGACCGTCACGCCCCAGACGAAGATGTCGGTCGGCGGTCCGGGTCGCCCGCTGATCTGCTCCGGCGCCATGAAACCGGCCGAGCCGACCATCATGCCGGTCCTGGTCAGGGACGTGGCGTCCAGCGCCTGGGCGATGCCGAAGTCGATGACCTTCGGTCCGGCGTCGGTCAGGATGACGTTGGAGGGCTTGAAGTCGCGGTGCACGATGCCGGCCGCGTGGATTACGGTGAGCGCCTCGGCCAGCCCGGTGGCCAGGCCGTAGAGCATGTCGGGCCCGATCAGCCCGTAGCTGTCGATGTACTCGGCCAGCGACGGGCCCTCGGCGTACTCGGTGATCATGAACGGGTGCGCCGACTCGGTGTCGGCCTCGATCACCCGGACCGTGCACACGCCCTTGACCCGCATCAGCGCGGATACCTCACGGCGGAAACGGCTCCGGAATTCCTGGTCGTCGGCCAGTTCCGGGCGGAGTACCTTGACCGCCACCTGGCTGCCGTCCCAGCCGATGCCCAGGTACACCACGCCCATGCCACCGGAGCCCAGCCTGGCCGTCAGCCGGTAGTGGCCGATCCGCGCAGGATCGCCGGCCCGTAGAGGCGCGCGAGCCAAGGATTCCCTCCCGTGGGTCGATGGGTGGCCTCTGGGCAGTCCGGGGTACAACTGCGCTCTTGCTACTCATTATGACGTAACTGGCCGCCCGTTAGTTCATGCGGCGACCTCTGCCGTTGCCCGTGGTCCTGGCGACTGGCACCATGACGGCGTGGACTACCTACTGGCGCAAGTGAACATCGCCCGGATGCGCGAGCCGCTGGACAGCCCGCGGCTCGCGGACTTCGTGGCGGCCCTCGATCCGGTAAACGCGGTCGCGGACGCTGCCCCCGGCTTCGTCTGGCGGCTGCAGACCGAGGACGGCAACGCGACCGCGGTGCACGCGTTCGAGTGGGACCGGGCGGGGAGCGCCGGCGTCCTGGTCAACATGTCGGTCTGGAAATCGGTCGAGGCGCTCGCCGCCTACGTCTACTCGGATACGCACCGGCAGGTCCTGCGGCGCCGCCGCGAGTGGTTCGAGCGGATGGCGGAGGCGCAGACCGCGCTGTGGTGGATACCGCGCGGTCACACCCCGACGACCGATGAGGCCGAGGAGCGGGTGATCCACCTGCGGGAGTTCGGCCCCACGCCGTACGCGTTCACGCTCAAGGAGTACTTCCCGGCGCCGGACGCGCCGGGCTCCGGCCCGGTCCGCGGTCCGGTCCGCAGCCCGGAGGAGTGGACCTGCCCGGCCTGAGTGCCGCCGGGTGGCGGGGCGCCGCGGTATGACAGTGTTGGGGTAACACCGAGGGGAAGAGGGGTGCCGGGGATGAAGCCGATGCCGGAGGACTGGGACCGGGCCGTGGCCGTGGTGGCTCATCCGGACGATCTGGAATACGGCGTCGCTTCCGCCGTGGCTCGCTGGACACGACAGGGCAAGCAGGTGTCCTACCTGCTCGTTACCCGCGGTGAGGCCGGCATCGCCGGAATGCCCCCGGATAAGGTCGCCCCGCTGCGGGTGGAGGAAGAGCGGCGCAGCGCCGCGGTCGTCGGCGTGACCGAGGTGGAGTTCCTTGACCACCCGGACGGGCTGGTGGAGTACGGGATCGCGCTGCGGCGTGACCTCGCCGCCGCGATCCGCCGTGTGCAGCCCCAGGTCGTCATCGGGATGAGCTTCGACCTCACCTGGGGCGAGGAGGGTCCGGTCAATCACTCCGACCACCGGGCCGTAGGGCTGGCCACGCTGGACGCCTGCCGGGACGCCGCCAACGAATGGGTATTCCCCGAGGCGGGCCCGCGCGCCACCGACATCAGGGACGCCTACGTGGCCGGCACCGGCGCGCCGACGCACTTCGTCGACGTCACCGACACGATCGAGGCGGGCGTGGCGTCGCTGCGCGAGCACCGGGCCTACATCGAGGGCCTGGGCCGCGAATTCGACCCGGATGAGTTCCTGAAGAACATGGCCGGCTACGTCGGGCTCGGCGCCGGATGCGAGTACGCCGTCGGCTTCCACCGCTACCCGATGGGCTAGACCCGCTGGACGCACTGGATCCGGGGTTTCATGGCGTTCCACCGGGGTTTTTGACCAGGGCGGCGACCTGCTCGGCCAGCGGTATCGCGGCGGTCATGCGGTTGTCCACGGTCAGGTGCGGGGCGGCTGGCTCGGCACCGACTCGCATGGTGGCGCAGAACCGCTCGAACTCGGCCAGCTTGGCCGCGTCGCGGCCCAGCCCGCGGGCAGTGAGCCGGCGGAGCAGGGTGGCCTCGTCCGACTTGATCCAGACCAGGTGGACGGTCCCGCCGCCGAGTTCGGCCTCCCAGGAACGCCACCGCTGTCCGTCGTGGATCTGCCCGGTGAACGGGCCGGACAGCAGGACCGGGCAGCCGTGCGCTCGGATCTCGCGGGCGGTGGCCGCCATCCCGGCGTACTCGTGCACCTTGACGTGCTCGTCGTACCACGGTCCCTCGCGCTCGCCGGGCGGCCGCCCGGCCGAGGCGAGCACGGCCGACACGAACGACCCGTACATCGTGTCCTTGTCCAGCAGTGCCGGGGTCGGCTCGAGCGCAGCCAGGAGCAGGTCCGCGACCGTGCTCTTGCCGGCTCCGGGCGGCCCGGCCACCACCCAGGCCGGCGCGTGGACGCTCATGAGCCCAGGATGGTCCAGCCGTGCCCGGGCACCAGGGCGGGGTCGCCGGGCCGGGCATCCGGATCAGAGGTCTCCGCCACGGTCAGCCCGGTCACCTCGACCGGGAACCGGAACGGGGTGTCGCCCGCGTTCAGCAGCAGGAGGATCCCGGCGTCGTCCGCGGCGGCCCGGATGGCGATCGTCTCGTTGGCCAGGTGCTCCACGGTGGTCTGCGCCCGGGCCAGCCACGGGTGGCGGCGCCGCAGCCTGATCAGCCGCTGGTGCAGCCGGTAGGCCGGCCAGCCCGCCGGCGGCAGCTCGGCCGGGCTGGCCGGGAAGGCCGGGCGGATCTCGTCGTCGCCGCCGACCCGCTCCTCCTTGACACCGCGGAATGCCTGCTCGTCGCCGTAGTAGATGCTGGGTATCCCGCCGACGGTGAGCAGCACGGCCAGCGCGTGGCCGAAGTGACGCTGGTCGGTGAGCTGGCTGGCCAGCCGGGTCACGTCGTGGTTCCCCACGAACGTCTGCGGCATCACCGCGTCGAGCACATGGTTGTGCCGGCCGAGCGTCCAGGCCAGCTCGAAGAAGTTCGGGTCGTTGAGCGAACTCCAGATCGCCTTCCACAGCTCGTACTGGGTGATCGAGTCCAGGCCGCTGTCGGCCGCGTAGGCCGCGTAGTCGCCGCTGATCATCTCGCCCAGGAACCACACGCCCGGGTGGGCATCCCTGACCACCGGCAGCACCTTGGCCCAGAAGCTGGCCGGCACCGCGTACGCGGCGTCGAGCCGCCATCCCGCCGCGCCCCGATCCAGCCAGTAGGTCATGACCTGCGCGACGTAGTCGAGGACCTCGGGTTCCTCGTGATTGAGAGAGACGAGCTGGTGATGACCCTCGAACGTGGCGTACTCGCCGGCCGCGGAGTCGTACCGGAACCACCGGGCGGCGGGCGAGCCCGGTCCGCCGGCCAGTGCGACCTGGAACGTCGGGAACGAGCGGCCGACGTGGTTGAACACACCGTCCAGGACGACCCGCAGGCCACGACGGCCAGCCTCGGCGATCAGCTGGTCGAAGTCGTCCTGATCGCCCAGCCGGCGATCGACCTGAAAATGGTTGATGGTGTCGTAGCCATGGGTCTCGGCGGCGAAGACCGGGCCGAGCAGCAGGCCCGAACACCCGAGCTCGACCGCATAGTCCAGCCAGCCCTCCAGCTGCCGCAACCGGTGCCGGACAGGCTCTTCCTCCGCCAGCTGCGCCTTCTCCGCACCGGTAAAGCCGAGCGGGTAAACGTGCCACCAGATAGCGTGATCGGCCCATGACGCCACCGGACAACCATAGCGTCATGCCGTCGTCTCGCCTGGGTCAGCGGACCCGGGACTCGGGTCCGGTGACGGCGTGGGGCATGGCCGGCTCGCCCGGCCTGGTCTCCGGGGCGGCGGAGCCCAGGACGGCAGCACCGCCCAGCACGGCGGCGGCCAGCCCGAAGGCCGCGCCGTAGGAGGCCGAGTCGACCAGGAAGCCCCCCGCCACTGGCCCGACCACCGAGCCCACGTCGCCCGCCATCTGGTAGGAGGCGACCACGGTCCCGCCGTCGCGGTCGATGATGTCCCCGATCATCGCGGCCGGGGCCACGTCCAGCAGGCCGGAGCCGAAACCTGCCACGGCCAGCGCGGCCAGGTAGGCCCACGGGCCGGGCAGCAGGGCCAGCATCACCATGCCGACGGCCGAGACGACACAGCCGGCGATGACGACCGGGCGCCGGCCGAGGGTGTCGGCCACCCGCCCGCCGGGCAGCAGCGCGGCGCCGTTCATCACGGCGAACAGGAGGAAGCCGATCCCCGTCCAGACCGCCGAGCGATGCAGGATCTCGTGAACGAACAGCGGTACCAGGGCGCCGCGCACGCCCAGCGCGGCGAAGCCGTCGGCCAGATTGGCCGACGCGGCGGCTCGCCAGGTGCGGTTCCGAACGGAGCGGGCCAGGGTCGCCAGCGAGCCGGCCGACGCGCGCTGGCCGACCTCACGCCGGTTCGGCACCCGGCGCAGCACGACCGCCGCCAGGATCGCGGGCACGACGAGCAGGCAGCCGTAGATGAAGAACGGTGCCCGCAGCGACCACGCCGCCACCAGGCCGCCCACCGCGGGGCCGCTGATCCCGCCGAGCAGGAAGCCGCCGCTGAACAGGCCGCTGGCCCGGCCGCGCTGGCTGGGGGGCACGGTGCCGAGGAGCAGGGCCTGGGCGCTGATGCTGAACATCGCCGAACCCACCCCGCCGCTGCCTCGCAGCACCATGAGCTCGACGAAGGACTGGGAGAACCCGGCCAGGATGCTGCTCGCCGCGACCACCGCGATTCCCGCGGCCATCACGCCCGGCTCGCCGAACCGGTCCACTAGGCGGCCCGAGGGGAGGGCCCCGACCACCCTCATCAGAGCGAACACGCTGATCACGCTGGCTGCCGCCGCCACGCTGACATCGAACTGGCGAGCGAAGGCAGGGATGGCCGGGGCGACTATCCCGAACCCGAGTGCGACCGTGAACGCGACAGCTGAGAGGATCGCCACTTGGGGAGGCAGATCGTGGAACGGGCCTCTCCGCACGCCACGCACGAAACGGCATTGTGCCAGTTAACTCGTTCGTACCAAAGGGGTCACGGGGCGCGAAAGAGCCGACCGGGAGAGAATGACGCCATGGCATCACATGTCGCACTGCTACGCGGTATCAACGTCGGCGGCCGGAACAAGGTCCCGATGGCGGACCTGCGCGAGCTCGTGACCTCGCTCGGGCACACGGGGGTGAGCACCTATATCCAGAGCGGCAACGTGCTGTTCAGCACGGCAGAAGACGACACCGCGAAGCTGGCCGCGGCGCTGGAGTCGGCCATCGAGGACAGGTTCGGGATCTGGTCATCGGTGGTGGTCTTGAGCCGGGACGAGCTCGCCAGGGTGCTGGCCGCCAACCCGTATCCGGACGAGCCGAATCCCCGGATGGTGCACGTGGTGTTCCTGAACGGCTCGCCGCCGCGGGACCTGCTCAACCGGATCACGGCGGCCGAGAGCGCCGTCGCGGCCAAGGGCAGCCGGGACACCGTGCAACTGGCTGGGCAATCGTCTGGCCAGGCGCTGTTCCTACACACGCCGGACGGCTACGGCACCAGCGAGCTGGCGCAGAACGTGCTGAAGATCCTCGCGCCACCGAAGAAGTCCCGGCCGGGCCTGGCCGCCACGGCCAGGAACTGGGCCACCGCGACCAAGCTCCTGTCG
>DAIOWL010000175.1:0-1939 GCA_036758545.1 Streptosporangiaceae bacterium
GAGGCCGTGGTGCCGGATGAGGACAAGAAACGAGCAGCGCACCGGGCCCTGGTGGACCGCGTCCTGAACGCAGCGGGCAGGACGTCTGCGGAGCAGCGAGCCCAGGCCTTCGGCAACGCCGATATGCCCCCGCCCCTGGGCACGCTGATCAGCAAGGTCGCCACCAGGCCTGCGCAGGTCACCGACGCGGACTTCGCTGCGGCCAAGGCGGCGGGCTTCACCGAGGACCAGCTCTTCGAGCTGGTGATAGCGGCCGCGGTCGGCCAGTCGGCCCGGCTGTACGAAGCGGGACTGGCGGCACTGGCCGAGGCAGCCGGCCACGAGGAGGGCCGATAATGCGACTCGAGATCCTCAACCGCGGTTACCGCCCCGGGACCAAGGTGCTGTTCGCGCTCATCCGGGTGTTCTCCGGGCACCCGGTACCGGACGCCGCCAAGCTGGTCTTCTACCGGCCCGGCTTCTACGGCGACCGGGCGAAGACGTTCACCCACGAGGCGATGCGCGGGCCATCCGCCTGGTCGGTTGCTGACCGCGAGCTGATGGCGGCCTTCGTGTCGAAGGTGAACGAGAGCGCGTTCTGCATCGGCGCGCACACCGCGACCGCGGGGCAGGCGTACCAGGACGGCGCGAAGGTTCAGGCGGTGCTGACCGACCTGGAATCGGCCCCCGTCGAGGACGGGCTGCGGGCCACGCTGCGGATGCTCAGCAAACTGACCCAGGAAGGAAACGTGAGCGCCGGGGACATGCGGGACGTGCTGGCCGCGGGTGTCTCACGCCAGCAGGTCGAGGACGCGCTGGCGGTCTGCGCCGCGTTCAACACGACCGACCGGCTCGCCGACGCGTTCGGCTTCGAACTGCTCAGCCCTGCGGGCTTCGAGTCAGGAGCCAAGTACCTGCTCAAGCGGGGTTATCGCTAGGTCGGCCCGGCGGCCCGGATCAGCGCTGGCGTCAGCGCGGCCATGGCCTGGCTGACCGGCTCCAGGCCGGGCCGGGCGGTAACGATCCGGACGATGGTCTCGTCGAGCCCGGCACTGAGCCGGGCGAACGCGGCCGGCGCGGGACCCGGCGGGCCGTAGTAGCCGACCGCCTGCAGCATCTCCTCTGCGGCTGCATCCACCAGCTCGGGCATGGCCGCGCCCCCGTCACGCCGCTGCTCCAGCTCGCTCAGCTCCGCATCGAAGCCCATCTGGGCGAACAGGCCGCGGTAGCCCGCGCCCTGCGGGGTGCCGGGCCGGCCCATGGCGTAGCTGAGGACCTGAGCGCCGAACGCCCGCCGTGCCGCGGCCACGTCGTCGTCGATGCAGACCCGGATGTACATGGTCGTCGGGACCGAGCCCGGACCGCGTCCGGCCCGGGCGGCACCCGCGTCGATCTGCTCGCGGCTGAACGCGATGCGCTCGGGCGTGGCCCAGTTGAGCAGCGCTCCGTCGGCGACCTCCCCGGCGAGCCGGAGCATCTGCGGGCCGAGCGCGGCCAGGTACACCGGAGCCGGCGGCAGGTCCGCCAGCCCCAATGAGGCGGACCGCGGCCACCCGGGCGCGCCCGGAGCCGAGTCTGCCCTGGCGATGATCGGCCCGGCCGTGACCTGCTGGCCGGCCAGCAGCCCGCGGACCGCGGTGACGTACTCGCGCATCACCGCGATCGGGCGGTCAGGCAGGCCCACCGATGCCCAGAACCCCGCCCCGTAGCCCCCGGTGCCGAGACCGAGCACGAACTGCCCCGCCGACAGCTGAGCCAGCGTGGCCGCCTGGGCCGCCAGGGCCAGCGGGGTCCACATCCGCGCCGCCGGGACGACGGAAATCCCGGTGCGCAGCGAGGTGTCGTGCGACCAGGCCGCGCAGACGTGGAATGAGTCCGGCACGCCCCCGGCCGGGGTCCACACGCTCTCGAATCCGAGCTGCGCCGCCTCCCGCGCGGCCGCTCGCAACTGGTCGAACGG
>DAIOWL010000175.1:2039-10103 GCA_036758545.1 Streptosporangiaceae bacterium
TCTCGAATCCGAGCTGCGCCGCCTCCCGCGCGGCCGCTCGCAACTGGTCGAACGGTAGGCCGAGCCGGGCGTCAAGCCCAATGCCAATCTTCATGACCGGTAGTATGCCGGGCGGCCGAGCCGGTAACGGATGTGGGTCGCGTAAGGCGAATGGATGACCTGAACCGGCTCCAGGCCCGGGTCCGGCACGTCGGCGAAGAGGCGTTCACCGGCCCCGAGGACGACCGGGATGACGTCAAGGACCAGTTCGTCGATCGCGTTCGCGGTGAGAGCCTGCCGGACGACCGAGGCACCGCCGGCGATGTCGACGTCACCGTCACCTGCGGCCGCGCGGGCCAGCTCGAGGGCGGCGGCAAAACCACTGGTCACGAAGTGGAACGTCGTCCCGCCTTGCATCTCGACCGGATCGCGCGGGTAGTGGGTCAGGACGAAGACCGGCGCGTGGTAGGGCGGCTCCTCACCCCACCAGCCCCGCCAGTCGCTATCCCACTCGGCTCGGATCGGGCCGAACATGTTCCGGCCCATGACATACGCTGCCGCGCAGGTCATCTCGTCTCGCGGCCCGGCGTCCGCCTCGTGCCCGGGCTCTCCGGCATGCCAATGCCACTCATGGAGCGCGAGCCCGCCGGCGCCGACCGGGTTCTCGCGGCTCTGGTCCGGACCCGCGACGAACCCGTCAACGGAGATCGACATGTGACAGGTGGTTCGGCTCATGACACCGAAGACTCCCACACCGGCCGGTCTTCATCGGCCACCTGGGGTGCGGCCGGCCGGATGGGCGCTTCGGTCAGGGGCGCTGCTGGACGACGGCGTCGGTGCTGGTGGACAGGAGTTCGTGCTGGTCCGGTGGCGGGGCGTCGTCGTCGCCGGGTTCGGAGTGGAAGCGGCCGTCCTTCATGATGTAGTGCAGCCTGCCGTGGTCCTGGAGGATGGTGATGTCGTCCAGGGGGTTGCCGTCGACAAGGATCAGGTCCGCGAGGTAACCGGGCTGGACCTTACCGAGGTCGTCGGGGCGGAGCATGATCTCGCCGCCCAGGGCGGTGGCGGAGAGAATCGCTTCCATCGGGGTGAAGCCGAGGCGCTCGACAAAGTGCTGCAGGTCACGGGCGTAGGTGCCGTGCGGGGTCCAGGCGAACCCGTAGTCGCCGCCGGGCAGGACCCGGATGCCGCGGCGGTGCATCTCGCGCAGCCCGGCCTCGGCCATTTCCAGTTCCTTCTTGTAACCGACGGCTTCGGCGGCCTCCTGGGGGAAGCCGAACGCCTCGGCCTCGTACAAGGTGGCGATGAGCCAGTTGATGCCGGGGGCGACGAACACCCAGTCCTTGTTGGCTTCGAGCATGTCCATGCCCTCGGCGTCGGTGAAGCTGGCGTGGTAGATGACGTCGACGTGGTTGCGCACGCACATCTTGACGGACTCGGCGCTGCGGGCGTGGGCGCAGACGCGCTTGCCGCGGCGGTGGGCCTCGGTGACGGCGGCGGCGCATTCCTCGTCGGAGAAGTAGGTGTCCTCGGCGTGCTGGGTGCCGGTGATCTCCTCGCCGGTCATGGACAGCTTGATCTGGTCCACGCCGATGTCGACCAGTTCGCGGACGGCCTTGCGCATGCCCTCGGGCCCGTCGGCGAACTTGGTGATCGACTTGATCAGGGCGCCGCCGGTGACGGCGATTTCGGGGCCGTTCGCGAGGTAGCGGGGGCCGGGGATGCGGCCGGCGTTGATGGCGTCGCGGCAGACCACGTCGAGGCGTTCCTTGGCTGAGGCGGCGCCCAGGCACATGGTGTAGCCGGAGTCGATGTAGGTGCGGGCCGATTCCAGGCAGAACAGCAGGTGCTCCTCGACCGGCATGGTGCCCAGGCCGTCCAGGTCGGCGCTGTTGTTCCAGCTGAAGTGGGTGTGCGCGTCGCACAACCCGGACATCAGGGTGCGGCCGCGGCCCTCGATGACCCGCGCTCCGGAGGCGGCGTGCGGGTCGACGGTGCCGACCGCGGCGATGCGGTCGTTCTCGACCAGGACGTCGCCGGGGTAGGGGTCGGCGCCGGTGGAGTCGAGGATGGAGACGTTTCTGAAGAGGACCTTGTCGGGGCGGACGGGCATGTCGGTGCCTCCTGTTACATCGGACTGATTGATACCGGCTGAGTCACAGGAACTTCAGCAGCTGGTCGGTGACGTCGCCGGCGGCTTCCAGGGCGGTCCAGTGCCCGATGCCGTCGATGACCGTGACGGTGGCCGAGCCGTGGGCGGCGGCGATGGCCTGGCTGACCTCGGGCGGCCCGGTCTTGTCGTCGCTGCCGGTGATCAGCAGCAGCGGCAGGCGCGGGTCGACCGGGCCGGGATCGGTGGCGGTGGCCAGGGCCTCGCAGTTGCGGGCGTAGCCCTCCGGATCCTGCCGCATGATCAGCTCGCGGACGAACGCGGCGACTTCGGGCTTGTCCCGCCGGGTGCCCTCGGACAGGGCACTGGCGACCACGCCCGGGGCCACCGCTGCCGTGCCGTCCTGGCGCAGGGTGGCGGCGCGGTCCCGCTGGGCCTGCCGGACAGCATCGGCGGGCTCGGCGACCGCGCCCAGCAGGACCAGGCGGGACACCAGTTCGGGGTGGCGGGTGGCCAGGGTGCGGACCACCAGCGTGCCCATCGAGTGGCCGACGACCGTGACGCCGCTGACGCCGAGTTGCTCCAGCAGCGCGGCCAGGTCGTCGGCGTGCGAGCCGATGCTGATCTGCCCCGTGACCGGGGACCGGCCGGCCCCGGCGGAGTCCGGGCGGATCACCTGGAACCGGTCGGCCAGCGCCTGGGCCTGGACCTGGTAGAAGTTAGACGTGCCGCCCAGGCCGTGGACCATCAGGACCGGCGGGCCGCTGCCCTCGATCTCGACGGCCAGGTCCTTCGGCGGGATGGTGCTGATACGCATGAGTCCTCCTCCGCTAGCGCGGGTGTCCTGGTTCAGGCGATCGTGTTGCGTAGCGTGCCGATCCGGCTGACCGAGACCTCGACCAGGTCCCCGGAGACCAGGAACTTCGGCGGGTCGAAGCCGATGCCGACCCCGGCCGGCGTGCCAGTGGCGATGATGTCGCCGGGCAGCAGCGTGATCCCGGCCGAGATGGTCGCGATCAGCGTGGGGATGTCGAAGATCAGGTCCTTGACCGGGGCGTGCTGTCGCTGCTCGCCGTTGACCAGCGTCTCCACCTCCAATGTGTCGACGTCGCCGATCTCGTCGGCGGTGACGGCGTACGGGCCCATCGGGCAGTGCGTGTCCAGGCTCTTGCCGAGCAGCCACTGCTTGTGGTCGCGCTGCAGGTCCCGGGCGGTGACGTCGTTGATGGCCGTGTAGCCCCACACGTGCCGCGAGGCGTTCTGGGCGGTGATGCCCCGGCCGCCGCGGCCGATGATGACCCCCAGCTCGCCTTCGTAATCCAGCTCGCTGGTCACCCCGTGGTGCGGGTCCACGTCGTCATACGGGCCGGTGACCGACGTGGTCGCCTTGGAGAAGACGATCGGCTTCCCGGGCAGTTCCTCGGACCGGGACGGGGTGTCGTAGCCGCTGCGGCCGAACTCGCGGACGTGATCGCGGTAGTTCTTGCCCACGGCGAAGACGTTGCGGACCGGGCGCAGCGGAGCGTGCAGCCGCACGGAGTCCAGCGGGATGGCAGGCAGCGACGCGAGCGCGTCCTCCACCGCCGTCCGGGTGGCGTCCCAGGTACCCAGGACGGCGGCCAGGTCGGCCCCGCCGAGCAGGCTGGTGACGTCCCGGATGACGCCCTGATCAGGATCTGCGACCCCGGCTCGCAGGTCTGCTCCGGCGCTGAATACCGCTAGCTTCATGCTAACCAATCTGAACCAATCGAGCCATTAGATTACGATCAGGTTTCGATGGTAGACAAGTGAATGCTTGAAGCCAAGGGAAGGACGCCTTTAATCTGGATTAATCCGAGAAATCCTGACGTCAGGTATTGGTCTCGATTGGTTTCAGCGGTACATTCGGTCGCGTGAACACCGTCGAGCAGACGCTGCGGGCGCTGCTGCAGGAACAGACCGCCAGCGGCATCCTGGGCCCGGGGGGGAAACTGGCCACCGAGCGGGACCTGGCCGGGCAGCTCACCGCCCCGCGCAGCGAGATCCGCCGGGCGCTCGCCAGCCTGGAACGCGACGGGCTCATTACCCGCCACGTCGGCCGCGGCACCTTCCTGACCGAGGCCGCCACCCGCCACTTCAACGGGGCACCTCCCGACACCAGCCCGGCCGAGATCATGCAGACCCGGCTCACCATCGAGCCGCCCATCGCCGCGCTCGCCGCCCGCACCGCCAACCAGGCCGACCTGGACCGGATCACCGCTTTCCTCGACGCAGGCGGCCGCAGCGACAGCTACGAAGCCTTCGAGACCCACGACACCCACCTGCACCGGGCCATCGCCCAGGCTGTGCACAACGGCCTGCTCATGAACCTGTTCGACGTCATGAGCACGGCTAGGTCTCTGCCGGTCTGGGGCAGCCTCAAACGCCGCACCTCCACGCCCGAGCGCCGCCGCGCCTACCACGACCAGCACACCGCCATCGTCGCCGCCCTGACCGAACGCGACCCCGAGCACGCCGAGGCCGTCATGCGTGACCACCTCCGGCACGTCTCCGACGACATGCTCGGACGCCACTAGGAGACGGGCCGTCTCATCAGGACGGTGATGTGCCGGCCCGGCCGAGATGCCGGGCCAGGAACTCGTCGTCGACCCCGAACCAGCGGATGGTGCGGTGATCACCCGGGTTGGCGTGCAACGTCTTCTCCTCTGAGGCGAAGGCGTCGAACAACGCGAGGGCGGACTGGCGGTCGACGTGCTCGTCGTCCCACGGCAGCAGGAACTGGACCGGGACGGTAATTCGCCTCGCCGCCTCGATCAGGGTCTCGTGCACGAAAAACCCGCCACCGAAGATCGCGGCGGTGATCCTGGGTTCGATCGCCGTCAGCGGTATCCCGATCGCGGTGCCCAATGTGATGCCGCCGCCGTAGCCAATCGGTGCTTCAGTACCGATCTCCGGCAGTTTCTGGAGGGCGTCCAGAGTCGCCTGCCATTCCGGTACGGCACGCTCGGCCAGCGCGGTGCTGTAGCGAATGCTAATCGACTTGAAGCGTTCGTTATCGCCCTCCGCCACAGCCTGCTGGAGGCCGGCTCGGGCCTGATCGCCCTCTGCCGTGCGCGGCCGGTCGCCGTGGCCGGGCGCGTCGATGGCGGCCACGGTGAAACCATAGGTGGTTACGTTGTCGTGTGCGCGGGCCAGGAGGGCCGGCGTTTTCTTGTGCAGGCCGCCGCCATGGCCCATTAGAACCAGGGGCGCGTGCTCGGATCCGGACGCGGGCGACCAGATCACGCCGGTGATCTCGCCCAGGGTGAAGTCGCGTTCGACGACACCGTTCGACGATGTCTCCGCGGTGAAGCGCAAAGAATGCATAGGTTGCTGCCTTTCGGGAGGGCCTTGTTCTCGAGGCGCGCCCGGCGACACCTACGTCAATCGCCCGACCGTGACGAAGGGGGGAGCACCCACGTGCGTACAGCGTTCATGGGTCTCACCTCCCCGGGTGGTGTCACGGTCTATGGCACGTTATCAACCCGGATGTCGTCTCGCCCAACCTTTTTTACGTGGCCGGAGCGGATGCGGCGGCCATCAGGGGCATGACGTCGCGGCTGAAGCGGTCACAGAGTTCGGCAGGCAGCTCGTAGGAGTAGAAGCCCCGGATATAGAGGCTGGTCACCCCGAAGGACTCAAGCTGGGCGATCTTCCTGGCGGCGTCGCCGGCGGTGCCGATGATGCAGTATTTGGCGCACCATTTAGGCCGCCGACGGCGAGATGGTCGATGCGCTTACCATTGCGGGAACCGACGAAGATTGCCAGGCTGGCCTGAAAGCGCTGCTGCGGGCAGGAGTGCACCATATCGTCCTGGCGCCGGCCGCCCCCGGCATTGATAGCGATTGCCGTGTGTATCTTTGGATCTTGGATCCACTTGGTGAATTACGACCATGTGTTCAGCACCGAAGGGAAGTTCCGTGCGCCAGGGCGAGCCGCAGCGGCGCACCGACGCCGGGGAGCTCGGCGGGGAGCCGCCACTGATCTTCCGCACGAAAGCGCAGATGGTCTATGAGCAGCTGCGCGACTGGATCGTCCGGGGGAGGCTGCAGCCAGGGGAATCTGTCGACCAGGAACGGCTGGCCGGGATGCTCGACGTGAGCCGGATGCCACTGCGACAGGCGCTGCTGCGGCTGGAGAGCGACCGGCTCATCGAGCGGCAGCCGCATCACACCGGCATCGTGACCGACCTGTCGGTGTCCGACATCGACGACATCTACGGGGCGCGTTCGGCGCTCGAGGGCCTGCTGGCCGAGAAGGGCGCCGCTGTCCGCGACGCTGACCTCATCGCCCACCTCACTGAGACGAGTGCCAAGATGGCCGAGGCGGTCGGGTCGGCCGACAACGAGGGTTTCGTCGTGCTCGACCGGCTGTTCCACATGTCCCTGTACAAGGCGTCGGGCTTCCCGCGGACCATCGAGATGTTCGAGCAGCTGCGCAGCGCGGCCGAGCGCTACATGTACTACTACGCGACCGGCACCTCGGGCGCGCCGCTGTCGCTGGTCGAGCATGAGGCGATTCTCGCGGCCTACCGGGACGGGAAGCCCCGCCTGGTCCGCAAGATGACCGAGAAGCACCTGATGCGCAGCGCCGCCGAACTCCGCCAGCTGGCGGCCCGGGGTCTGAGCGACACGGCGCAGTCCGATCGATCCCGAGGTGCAAGTGGCTGATTTCCGGGTGCCAGCGCGAATCCACCGGCTGCGCATCGAGGACAGGCAGCCGCTGTCGGCCTGTCGGCGCTTGAGGCGGAACGCAGGCTCGATTTCCTGTCCGCGGGCGACGACCTGATGAACGCGATCTACGCCGATACCCGGCGGTTTCCGCCCTACCCGCAGGTCATCACCGACTTCGTGAGCGCGGCCTCAGCTACACGCCGTGCCGCGGCGACCCGGACGTGCGAACGGAGCCACGATGCCGGTGTACACCATGATCAGGCCGACCCGGACACCACGCTGGCTCCCGGCGCCATGGCGGTCACGGACTGGAAGAGGGCCAGCCGAGCCCGATCTACCGCTCGAGGCTGGGGCCGGTTTCTACGGACTGCTCCTGCATCATGCCACCTCCACGCCCGCGGGCGTTGGTTCATGGATCTTGGATCCAAAACTGAACGTAAGGGATGATCATGCCGACGGTCAAGATGCCGCTCACCGGGTCCCCGCCAGGGCGGCCCGCAGAGTGTTGGTCAGCAACTGCATCAGGTTTCCTGACATGACCACGCACCCGGCCGCCAGGGCCTGGCGCTGGAGCGCGGACAGCCTGTTGGTGAGGTCGAAGACCCGGATACCCGGCTGGAGGGCGGCGGCCAGCGGCACGTCCAGCGGGCGCTCGTCGTCTTGCTCGCCGACGGTGGTCACGTGCGCGACCAGGCTGGGCGCGAAGCCGCCAGGATCGGGCACGTACTCGCTGCCTGCGTGCTCGCTGACCAGGGCTGCCGCGGCGGTCCGCGACCGGGCGGCCACCCCGGTCCGCGCCCGCGGGAACGTCTGGAGCGCCCCGAAGGTGACCGATCTCGCCGTGGCGCCGCTGCCGACGACCAGGATCCGCTCCGGGACGTCGGACCCCATCAGCCGAGTGGCCGCCGCCGCCCAGGCGTGGGAGTTGGTGTTGTAGCCGACGACCTCGCCGCCGGCCCGGACCAGCGTGTCCACCACCCCGGTCGCCGCCGCGCGCGGGGCCAGCCGGTCACACCGGCCCGCGGCCTGCCCCTTGAACGGGCTGAGGACTAGGGCCAGGTTCCAGTCCGGGACGGCCAGCAGGCCGTCCAGGTCCGCGCGGACGGTGCGGTCGCCAATTCGGATCCCCGCGGCCCGCCAGGCGGCATCGAGCAGCGGACTGCCGAGCGAGGGGGTGGCGAGCGTGCCCACCGCGGCGACGTTCAAGCGGGTCGTGTGGCCGGTCCGGACGAGCCTCTCGTCGGCGGTGAACCGGCGGGTGACGGCCCCTAGTAGGCCAGTACT
>DAIOWL010000176.1:0-1894 GCA_036758545.1 Streptosporangiaceae bacterium
CGGGGCGTAGTCGCGCGGGGCGGGCTCCTGGGCCGGCTGCCACCACGACTCGGAGTCGTGGCGCGGTGCGGGCTCCGGCTCGGCCTCCGGGGCGGCGGGAGCCGGCGCGGCAGGCATCGACAGGGCGGTGCCCGGGTGATCAGGAGGGGGCGCGGCGGCCGGCGGGGCCGCCGGCGCGGCCACCTGGGGCACGCAGCGAAGGACCGGGCCGTCGTCCGGGTTGCCCAGCCGCACCACGCATTCCTCACGGATATCGATCCGGTCGAGACGCTGCGGCCCGAGGAACGTTCCGTTAGTGCTGCCGAGGTCTTCTATGACCCAGCCGTCAGCTTCGGCCCGCATCTCCCCGTGTCGCCACGACACGCGCGAGTCGGTCATGACAATGTCGGACTTAGGGTCGCGGCCGATCTGGTACGTGGTTCCCGCGGTGAACTGATGGACCGAGCGCCTGGTCCGTACTTCCAGGTCGGGAGGGGCAGACGGGCTGGCAGGGCCGCCTGCGGGCGGCGTGACCTCGGCTAGCCCGGCGGGCGCGAGCCCGGCTGGGGACGGACTGGCCTGCGGCGGGCGACGGTCAGACCAGTCGAAACGCTCGGGTGGCATGCTTACAAAGTGTAGGGCCGCCGCGGGTAAACGGGAATCAGGAGAACCATTCAGCTTGACCGTGCGTTTTGACATATTGGGAGGCGGACACCCTGATACTGGAACGTCCGGCACTGCATCTTGAAACTGAGGGTCTAGAACCCTGAGCCACACTCCCGCTGAAGGCTACATGTGGCTCACTGGCTATCCCCGGTAACTAGATGACACCGCGAAGGTGGGGAAATGATGATCGTTGGCAGGCATCGCGGGGATGGGGCCATCCCGGCCCGCTATACGGGGAGCGCCGCATGAGCTCCGATCCCACCCAGCCCGTGCCGGAGTGGTGGCAGCAGCCGCAAGCGCCGAAGAAGGAGCAGGGGTCCCAGAAAGACCGGGACCCGCAGGACTCTCAGGCAACGCGGCAGTATCCGACGAGCCAGGGATCACCAGCCAAGCCGACGTTCACGCCCAGCCAGGGAAACCAGTCCGGCCAGGGGTACCCATCCGACCAGGGGTACCCATCCGGTCCTGGGTTCCCGTCCGGCCAGGGCTATCAGCAAGATCAGGACTATCCGGGGAACCAGGGCTACCAGGGACCGCCAGGGGCCCCGACGTATCCGGCCAGCCAGGGCTACCCGGCCGCTCAGGGTTACCAGGGACCGCCAGCGCGGGTACGCCGGCGCCGGCGCCGGTGGCCGTGGATCACCCTGCTTGTCATCATCCTGGTGCTAGTAGGAGGGGACCGGGCCGCCAACGCCTACGCCGAGAACCAGATGGCCAGCCAGGTGCAGTCGTCGCTGGCCCTGTCCGGCAAGCCGAACGTGACCATCCAGGGCTTCCCGTTCCTGACCCAGGTCGCCGCCCGCACCTTCAACACGGTCGACGTCAACGCGAGCAACGAGACCGCGGGACCGGGCGGGCAGCTCCAGATCGCCAGCCTGACCGCGACGCTGCACGGGATGCACATCCACGGAACCAACAGCGCTACGGTCGACCAGTTCACCGCGTCAGCCCTAGTCACGTTCACGGCGCTGGCCCACGCAGGGGGCATCCCGCAGGGCATCACGCTGGCCCCCGCCGGGCCGAACCAGCTCAAGGCGACCGTCGACATCCTGGGCTTCAGCACCGACGCCACGGCCAAGGTCACCCAGGTCGGCGACAACAAGATCAACGTCAAGATCACCGACTTCAACGGCGTGCCGGCCGACGTCCTCGGCAGCCTGACGGACTTCACGTTCAGCATCCCGAAGCTGCCGCCCGGGGTGAAGATCCAGAGCATCAGCGTCACGCAGCAGGGGCTCCGGGTCACCGC
>DAIOWL010000176.1:1994-6991 GCA_036758545.1 Streptosporangiaceae bacterium
CCGGGGTGAAGATCCAGAGCATCAGCGTCACGCAGCAGGGGCTCCGGGTCACCGCCACCGGCCAGAACACCACGCTGAGCCAGTAACGGACCGATATCGGCCGAAGTTTTCGCCGCTGCAGTCCGCGTCCTAGCTGACCTACTGTCAGCAGAGAGTTACATTGTTGGTACGGACAGTAGTAGCTCTCTGGATGCGGAGGCCGATATGCCGGTTGCCGGGGCGGGCTCCCGCACTGGCGTTCGGCCACCGGGCAGGACGAGGGCGGCCGCGGCTTTCAGCTCGTCAACGAGATCGCCCAGCGCTGGGGATTCCTCCGCGAGCGGGCTGGCACCTGCGTCTGGTTCGAGCTCACGCCGGAGGACTGACCACGCCGGGGGCGCAGTAGCCGGCGCGGGGGCGAAGGGCCGGACCGTTCGGGATAATGGGGACGGGACCTGGGACGGCGGTAGGCTCTCGGCTGATGCCTGCCACCTGTGCCTTCTGTGCCATCATCCGGGGCGAGACGCCGGCCGTGACCATCCTGGAGACGGAGCGGCTGATCGCGTTCCTCGATCACCGGCCGCTGTTCCACGGGCACACGCTGCTGGTGCCGAAGCAGCATGTGCGGCTGCTCAGCGAGCTGCCGACTGAGCAGGTGCCCGAGTTCTTCACCACGGCGCAGCGGCTGGAGCGCGCGGTCGAGGACGGCCTGGGCGCCGACGGCTCGATGATCCTGATCAACAACGTGGTCAGCCAGTCCGTCCCGCACCTTCACCTGCACGTGATCCCCCGGAACAAGCGCGATGGCTTGCGGTTCTGGCTCGGGCCGCGGCACCCGTACGACGAAGCTCACCCGGCGGAAGGCTACGCGGAGAAGATCAGGGCCGCCCTGCCCAGCTGAATGGTCCGGGCTGAACCATGCGAGCCGTCCCGGCGTTACGGTTGGGTAATAGGCACCGGCCCCGGGAGAACCTTCATGCCCGACGATCCCAATGGATTCGCGCGTGACCTGTTTGACGGGCTCCCAGCCCGGTACGACCGGCTCGCTGAGCTCCTCTCCTTCGGGCAGAACGGGCAATGGCGGGCCGAGATGGTGGGTCACGTCGTCCCGGCGGACGGCGTGATCCTCGACGTGGCGTCCGGCACCGCCGGCGTGGCGCTGCAACTGGCCGCGCGCAACGCTCGTGAGCACGGGCGGGCCCGGGTGGTGGGCGTGGACCTGACCGAGGCGATGCTGCGCCAGGGTCAGCGCCGGGTGGCCGCGGCCGGGATGCGGGACCGTATCTCGCTGGCGGTCGCGCGGGGCGAGCAGCTGCCCCTTCCCGACGCCAGCGTCGACGCGCTTACCTTCACCTACCTGCTCAGGTACGTACGGGACCCGCAGGCGACGCTGGCCGAGCTGGCGCGCGTGCTCAAGCCGGGGGCGCCAATGGCCAGCCTGGAGTTCTGCGTGCCGACCGGGCCGGTGTGGCATCCGGCCTGGTGGGCGTACACCCGGATGGTGCTGCCGACCGGCGGCCTGCTGCTGGGCGGCCGGGAGTGGTTCCGGGTGGGCCGCTTCCTCGGCCCCAACATCTCCGCGCACTACCGCAGGTACCCGGTCGCCTGGACCGTTCAGGCGTGGGAGAAGGCGGGCCTGACCGACGTCGGGACCCGGGTGATGAGCCTCGGTGGCGGCCTGGTGATGTGGGGCACCCGTGCAGGCGGGTGAGGATTCTAGGCCCGCGTATTACGCAGCCGGGCCCGGGCGGTGGCGGGACTGGTGGACGCTGCTGCACCCGCCATACACCGCGTGGCACCTGTCCTACGCGGTGATCGGCGCCGCGCTGGCGCCCCGGGTGCTGGTCAGCTACATGATCGCGACCGTACTGGCGTTCTTCCTCGCGGTCGGACTGGCCGCGCATGCGCTCGACGAGCTGCGCGGCCGTCCGCTGCGGACGGCCATCCCGTCTGCCGCGCTGGTCGCCGTGGTGGCGGCCGGCCTGCTGGGCGCGCTGGTGCTCGGCGTGTTCGGGGTGATCCGGGTGGGCTGGACGCTGATCCCGTTCATGGTGGCGGGCCCGGTGCTGGTGATCGCGTACAACGCGGAACTGTTCGGCGGCCTGATGCACACGGACTTCGGCTTCGCCCTCGCCTGGGGCGCGTTCCCCGTGCTCACCGCGTATGTGGCCCAGACCGGGACGCTGGCCCTGGCGCCCGTCCTGGCCGCGGCCGGGGCGTACGCGCTGTCCGCGGCGCAGCGCCAGCTGAGCACCCCGGCCAGGAACATCCGGCGGCGCGCTCACCGGGTAGAGGGCACCATCAACTACGCCGACGGGCGGACCGAGCAGGTCACCGCCGACACCCTGCTGCAGCCGCTGGAACGGGCGCTCCGCGCGACTTCCTGGGCGATCATCCTGCTCGCCGCGGCGATGGCGGTGGCACGCCTGACGTGACCCACGGCTGGCCGGCCGGGAAGCTCAAGCCATCGGGACCGGTGGATAATTGGCTACTTTCAGTAACTTGCTATAATCGGTAAGTCAATAGAGTTGCCCGGGATGGCCGGGAAGCCGGAATGATCCGCATTTCTGGCGAGCCCCGCAGTCACGCTAGTCCCAGTTCATCACTAGGATTGCGGCAACAAACCACATAAAGTGACGTTTCGGGAGAAAGGTGAGTCATCGGAACTCCTGTCTGAACGCGCCGTCCGTGGCCCATAATTGACAGGAGCGCAGCGATGCCATCAGGAGACCGCACGTGACATCCGGCATGTCGGCCAAAGGCAGCGCTCTCGGGGCTGGCGCTCCTGAGAGCGATGTCGTATCAAGCCATGCCCCGATGCCCCGGGATCCGGGCAACGGAACCAAGCGAAACCGTGAATCAACCGACTCCGGTGAATCCAGTAGCGGCACGAACTTCCAGGAGGCCGGGATCACCGACACCCCGGAAACCTCGCATCCGGCCCTGTCCTCGTCCGTGCGGACGCTGATCCTCGGGATCGACTACGACGGGCGCATCGTGCAGCACGACAGGAACGCGGCCAAGATCCTGGCGCGCCAGCCAGAGGAGCTGCTCGGCGCGCAGCTGATCGAGCTGACCTCGGGCTCGCACGGGAACCATGGCCAGGCGGACCAGGCCCAGGGAAACTCGCACGCGAGCCGCCCGGGCGACGCCGTCGCCGCGGTGGCCGGGCTGCTCGAGGCCATCCGTTCGGATCGTGAGGGCAGTGCCATGCTCACGATCGACACCCGCGACGGCCTCCCGGCCGAGGCGGTGGTGACCGTCCACCCGATGCGGGCCGGCGGGACCAGCCTGGCCGCGCTGGCGCTGCTGCGCATCCCCGCGCCCAACTCCGAGCGGTTCGTCGATCCCGCGCTCATGCGCAGGCAGATGCTGGACGACGCGCTCACCAGGATCGGCGACACGCTCGACATCGACGACGTGGCCCGCGTCCTGCTCGACGCGATCGTGCCGCACTTCTGCAACGTGTCCGGCCTGCTGCTGCTGGAGAGCCTGGCCGGGGACGACGAACTGCCGTCGCACGGGCCCGAGGGATCGGTGCCGCTGCGCCGGATCGCGCTGGTCCACGACCGGAAGGATCAGGCCTGGGAGGCCACCTTCCCGACCGGCGAGATCCTGCGATACCCGCAGAACACGCCGTACTACCGGTGCATGGACACCGGTGCGCCGGTGCTCGAGGCGACGATCACCAAGAGCCAGGCGAGCGAGATCGCCAAGGCCTGGCGGCGCAAGCCAGTGGCCAAGCTGCTGTCCGGCGCCTCCATGGTGGTACTGCCGCTCATCGCGCGCGGCACCATGCTCGGCTTCTTCGTCTGCACCCGGCAGGAGGGGTTCCGCCGGTTCGACGCGTACGACGTCGAGATCGGCATGGACTTCGCGACCCGGGCCGCCGTGTTCATCGACAACGCCCGCCGGTACAGCCGGGAGCACGCGACCGCGCTGACGCTGCAGCGGAGCATGCTGCCGACCGGGTTGTCCGCGCCGTCCTCGGTCGAGGTCAGGCACCGCTACCTGCCGGGCAGCAAGATGATCGAGGTCGGCGGGGACTGGTACGAATCGATCGCGCTGCCCGGAGGGCGGGTCGCGCTGGTGGTCGGGGACGTGGCCGGGCACGGCGTGCGCGCCGCCGTCACCATGGGCCGGCTGCGCACCGCCATCCACACCCTGGCCATGCTCGAGCTGCCGCCCGCCGACTCGCTGCTGCAGCTCGACGAGCTCATGCACACCCTCGGCGAGCGCGAGCCCCACTTCGCCACCTGCGCCTACGCCGTCTACGACGCGGTCAGCGGGGAATGCGAGGTGGCGGTGGCCGGCCACCTGCCGCCGCTGCTCGTGCACCCGGACGGCACCAACGAGCTGCTCGACGTGCCGCCCTCGCCGCCGCTCGGCATCGGCGACGGCGAGGTGGAGAGCCGCCGGTTCCAGGTGGAGGACGGCAGCCTGTTCGTGCTGTACACCGACGGCCTGGTGGAGAACAAGGGCCAGGACATCAGCGACGGGCTGGCCCGGCTCCAGGGTATCTTCGGCCCGGGCTCGCCGACCCGGCCGCTCGAGGACCTGTGCAAGGCCGCGCTGGACGGGGTGTACTCCGATCACCAGCGCGACGACATCGCGATGCTCATCGCGCGGCTGCGGCGGCTGCCCGAGGACAGCTACGCCTCGTGGACGCTCGCGCCGAAGCTAACCTCGGTGCGGGAGGCGCGTTCGGTACTGGCCGAGCCGATGAAGCGGTGGGAGCTCGAGGACCTGATCCCCACCACCGAGCTGCTGGTCTCCGAGCTGGTGACCAACGCGGTCAAGTACTCGCGCGGCGAGGTCACGCTCCGGCTGGTCAACGAGCGGGCTCTGGTCTGCGAGGTCATCGACTCCTCCGGCGCGCTGCCGAGGCTGCGGTCGCCGAACGGGGACGACGAGAACGGCCGCGGCCTGCAGGTTGTGCGCCAGCTCTCGCAGCGCTGGGGCGCCCGGCGGACGACGGCCGGCAAGGTCGTCTGGTGCGAGCAGCCGCTGCCGGGCAG
>DAIOWL010000176.1:7091-9612 GCA_036758545.1 Streptosporangiaceae bacterium
AGGTTGCGCGGCTTGTCGATGTCCCGGCCCAGCTTGGCCGCCACGTGATAGGCGAGCAGCTGCAGCGGGACGTTCAGCAGCAGGGGCTCGAGCTCGGGTTCGCCGCGGGGCACGCGGACGACCGCGTCGGCCAGGCCCGACGGCAGGTCAGCGCTGGTCACCGCGATGACCGGGCCGCCGCGCGCCTTGATCTGCTCGATCGTGGAGACGTTCTTCGACACCAGGTCGTCGCTGGGCACGATGACCACGCTCGGCATCGAGGAATTGATCAGGGCGAGCGGGCCGTGCTTCAGCTCGGCCGCCTGATAGGCCTCGGCGTGGACGTAGGAGACCTCCTTCAGCTTCTGCGCGCCCTCGCGGGCCACCGGCCAGCCGCGGACGCGGCCGATGAAGAACATGTGCTCGGCCCCGGCGAACTGGCGCGCGATCTGGGCGATCTGTTCCTCGGCGGCCAGGACCTGCTCGATCTGCCCGGGCAGCGCGCGCATCCCCGCCACGATCCGCTGGCCGGAGGCCGAGGACATGTCACGGACCCGGCCGAGCAGCAGCGCGAGCAGGGCGAACGTGGCCGCCATGTTGGTCAGCGCCTTGGTGGAGCAGACGGCGATCTCCGGGCCCGCGTGCAGGAAGACCCCGTGGCCGCACTCGCGTCCGATCGCGCTGCCCACCACGTTGACCGCGCCGATGACCTGGCCGCCCTTGCGGCGCAGTTCCTGCACCGCCATCAGCGTGTCCAGGGTCTCGCCGGACTGGCTCACCGCCACGTACAGCGTGTCGGGGTCGACGACCGGATTGCGGTACCTGAACTCCGACGCGGGCTCGGCGTCGGACGGGATGCGGGCCAGTTCCTCGGTCAGCACCGCGCCCATCTGCCCGGCGTAGTAGGCCGAGCCGCAGCCGAGGAACTTCACCTGCCTGATCGACCTGAGCTGGCGCGCGTCCAGGTCGATGCCGCCCAGCTTGGCCGTTGCGAACCGCTCGTCGAGACGGCCGCGCAGCGCCCGGCGCAGCGCCTCCGGCTGCTCGTGGATCTCCTTGCGCATGTAGTTCTCGAACGAGCCGAGCTCGTAGTCCCCGGCCTCGGCCTCCACCGTGGTCGGCTCCTTGGCCTGCCGCTCGCCCGGCCCGCGCCGGTCCCGCTCGTCGAGCGCGGCGATGCGGAAGTCCGAAGCGTGCACCGTAGCCACTTCGGCGTCGTCCAGGTACACGACCTGCTTGGTGTAACGGACCAGCGCGGCCACGTCGGAGGCGACGAACATCTCCGACTCCCCGATGCCGAGCACGATGGGGCTGCCGTTGCGCGCCACCACCAGCTCGTTCGGGTTCTTGGTGTCCAGCACGACCAGGCCGTAGGTGCCTTCCACGTGGCGCAGGGTCTGGCGGACAGCGTCCTGGAGGCTGGTGCCCTGGGTGGCCTCGGCGGCGATCATGTGGGCGAGCGCCTCGGTGTCGGTCTCGCTGACCAGCTTGACGCCGCCGGCGATCAGCGCCTCCCTGAGCTGCTCGGCGTTCTCGATGATGCCGTTGTGCACCACCGCGATCCGGCCCTCGGCATCGGTGTGCGGATGGGCGTTGACCTCGTTCGGCTCACCGTGCGTGGCCCACCTGGTATGGCCGATGCCGATCGTAGCCTTCGTTCCCGCCGTCCGGCCGCTCGCGGCGGTGGCGCGATCCTCAACCCGGTCCCTGAGTTCCTGGACACGGCCTGCCGTCTTGGTCACCTGCAGGCGGTTGCGGTGGACGACGGCCAGCCCAGCCGAGTCGTAGCCCCGGTACTCGAGGCTCCTGAGTCCCTCGAGTAGCACTGGCACCGCGTCCCTGCGGCCGATGTACCCCACGATTCCGCACACGTGAACCCCTCCTCGGCTGTCTGACTGGTCCTGGCCCCGCTTGGCGCTTGGCGCCGCCCGGCGTCTGAGCGCCCTTGGTACGTTTGGTGCGCTGGCGTCGTGCCGCTACCCGTAGACGATGCGCCGGAGTTGACGTTCTGACAGTCCCGGCGCCGCGAACCTGCGCTGCCCGAGCTCGGCTGCTATCAGCGGCCAGATCTCGTGGTTCTTGCGCTGGCGTTGCCGCAGTTCGATGTGACGCCTGCGGACGAACTCCTCGACCGTCTCGCTGAAGTACGTCGCCATGTCAGCGACGACCCGGACCGCCGTGGGCTGCGGAAGGCCGGTCGAGGCGGCCAGGTAGCGCGCGAGGTCCCGCGGGAACGGGTCGGCCAGGGCTCCAGGCTGTCCGAGATTCCCGCCTCGTCCGGGGTCTCGGGGGTCGCTGGGGCCTGGCATGCCTACTTCTTACTAGCTATACGAGCGTTTCGGCAAGATTCTTGCCCGATTCCGGGCAGGAATTTCCGATATCAGGGAGCGGCCGGGTCAAGTGCGCGTGGTCGATCGTGAATCGGCGGCGCTCCGGGGATGCCGGCCGGTTGACTGGGCGGTGCTGGTGATGCTGGAGGTGCAGAGGCCCTCTCACGAGGCACGTGCTGCGCCCGCCCCCGGCGGCAGAACGCAATGAAACC
>DAIOWL010000176.1:9622-10035 GCA_036758545.1 Streptosporangiaceae bacterium
AAGAATCACTGATGTCAGGGACGTGCGTCGAACATACCCGCCGGACAGCGGGGCACGACGCGTAGCGCGGGCTACGGGGCCTGGGGGCCGGCGGAGACCATGTGCGTCTTGTTGCGGCCGGTCTCCTTGGCGTGGTACAGGGCCGCGTCGGCGGCGGCGAGCATGTCGGTGAGCTCTTGGCTCTCGCCGGTCAGCGCCGCGACGCCGACCGAGATCGTGAGCTTGATGACCGGACCGGACTCGTCGTTGTCGTCAACGGGAACGGACATGGCCGCGACATGGGCGCGGAGGCGCTCCGCGACGTTAAGCGCGTCCATCTCGCGCGCATGCGGCAGCAGGATCGCGAACTCTTCCCCGCCGAACCGCCCGGCCAGGTCGTAGGCGCGCAGCTGATTGCGCAGCGCGTCGGTGAC
>DAIOWL010000177.1:0-10031 GCA_036758545.1 Streptosporangiaceae bacterium
CGGCACGCCAGGGGCGTGCACTGCGCCCGGTGATCGCGGTCGACGCCATGGGCGGGGACCACGCCCCCGACGCGATCGTGGCCGGGGCGCTCGCGGCCCAGCGCGAGCACGGCATCCGGGTGGTGCTGACCGGGCCCGCCGCCCGCCTGCGCCAGCTGCTCGGCGGGCTGGGCGCCATCGACGAGGTCCAGGTCGTGCCGGCCGAGGACAACCTGGCGATGGACGAGGGCGCGCTGGCCAGCCTGCGCCGCCCCCGGTCGAGCGTGGCGGTGGCGTGCCAGCTGGTCCGGCGCGGCGACGCGGCCGCGGTGGTGTCGGCCGGGTCCACCGGCGGCATCGTGGCCATCGCGCGGCTGCGGCTGCGGTCACTGCCCGGGGTGGAAAGGCCCGGGCTCGCCGTCGTGCTGCCGACACACCCCGGCCGCACCGTGCTCATCGACGCGGGCGCGACCGCCGATCCCAAGCCGGAGATGCTGGTCCAGTTCGGCCAGCTCGGCGTCGCATACGCGCAGACCGCGCTGGGCGTGTCCGCCCCGCGGGTGGGGCTGCTGACGATCGGCGCCGAACCGGGCAAGGGGAACAAGTTCACCCGGCGCGCGCACGAGCTGCTGGCCAGCGACCCGCCGCACGGCGCGCTCCCGCTGAGCTTCGCGGGCAACGTCGAGGGCGGCGACCTGCTGGCGGGCGAGGTCGACGTGATCGTGACCGACGGCTTCACCGGGAACGTGGCGCTGAAGACGCTGGAGGGCTCGATCCGGTTCGCCGCCACCGAGCTGCGCGCCGCGGTGACCGCCACCCGGACCGCCCGTGTCGGCGCGTTCCTGCAGCGCCGCGGGCTGCGGGAGCTGGCCGCGCGGCTGGACTCGGACAACTACGGCGGGGCCGTCCTGCTCGGCCTGGGCGGGACCGTGGTGATCGCGCACGGCGCCAGCACCGCCCGCGCCGTCACCTCCGCCTGCCTGCTCGCGGCCGACCTGGCCCGCGGCGAGATCACCGAGAAGATCACCCAGCGGTTCGGCACGGGCCGGTCGGCCGGCCGCGGCGGCCACTTCCTCCGCCGCCAGTTAGGTGGTGACCGGGGGAGACGCGGCCGAGGGCTCGGGAGCGCCTATAGGCTTGAGGTATGGCCGATCCACAGCAGGTTCTCGCGCAGCGGGTGCACGACGCCATCGTCGCGTCGTTCGGCCCTGACTTTGGCGACGCGGACCCGCTGATCCGGCCGTCCTCGTTCGCGGACTTCCAGGCCAACGTGGCGCTGCCGCTCGGCAAGCGGCTGGGCCGCCCGCCCCGGGAGGTGGCCGCCGAGCTCGCCGCCCGGCTGGACGTGGCGGACATGTGCGCCGAGCCCGAGGTCAGCGGGCCCGGCTTCATCAACTTCTCGCTGCGCGACGACTGGATCGCCGCCCAGGCCTCGCTGATGCTCAACGACCCCAGGCTCGGGCTCGCGCCGGTGACCAGGCCGCAGACGGTAGTGGTGGAGTACTCCTCGCCGAACGTGGCCAAGGAGATGCACGTCGGGCACTTGCGCACCACCATCGTCGGCGACGCCATCGCGCGCGTCCTGGAGTTCGCCGGGCACCGGGTGATCAGGGACAACCACGTCGGCGACTGGGGCACCCCGTTCGGCATGCTGATCGAGCACCTGCTCGACGTGGGCGTGGACTCGGCCGAGGCGGGGCTGCTGACCACCGACCCGAACGCGTTCTACCAGGCGGCCCGGCGCAAGTTCGACTCCGACCCGGCGTTCACCGAGCGCGCCCGGACCCGGCTGGTCCGGCTGCAGGCCGGGGATCCGGACACGATGGCCATCTGGCAGCGGCTGGTCGACATCTCCCGCGGCTACCTGCACGAGGTGTACACGAGGCTCAGGGTGAGCCTCACGGACGAGGACATCCGCGGCGAGAGCTTCTACAACGACATGCTCGCGGACACCGTGAGCGAGCTTGAGGAACGGGGCATCGCGGTGGTGAGCGAGGGCGCGCTGTGCGCGTTCCCCGCGGGCTTCACCGGCCGCGAGGGCCGGCCGCTGCCGCTCATCATCCGCAAGAGCGACGGCGGCTACAACTACGCCTCGACCGACCTGGCCGCGGTCCGTTACCGGGTGGACAAGCTCAGCGCGGACCGGGCGATATACGTGGTCGGGTCCGAGCAGGCCCTGCACTTCCAGATGGTCTTCGCGGTGGCCAGGGAGGCGGGCTGGATACCGCCGGAGGCCAGGTTCGAGCACGCCCAGATCGGCATGGTGCTGGGCCAGGATGGCAACCGGCTGCGGACCAGGGAGGGCGAGACGCCCAAGCTCATCGGCCTGCTCCAGGAGGGCGTCGACCGGGCCCGCGGCATTCTCGACGAGGTCGACGCCTCATCCCGGTTCGACGCGGCCGAACTGGACGCGGTGGCCGAGGCGGTCGGCATCGGCGCGGTCAAGTACGCCGACCTGTCCACCGCGCGGGAGAGCGCGTACCTGTTCGACTGGGACCGGATGATCTCGTTCCGCGGTAACACCGGCCCCTACCTGCAGTACGCCACCGCGCGGATCAAGTCGATCTTCCGCCGGGCCGGCGAGGCAGAGGCAGGCCAGGCGGAGGCAGGCGCCCGCCGGTCGGGGGTCGCGATCACCGCGGGCCCGGAACGGGCGCTCGCGCTGCGGTTGCTCGATTTCGGCACCATGGTGACCCAGCTGGGCGAGACCGCCGAACCGCACCGGCTCTGCGCCTACCTGTTCGACGTGGCCAGCTTGTTCACCACGTTCTACGAGGAGTGCCCGGTGCTCAAGGCGGAGCCCGCGTCGCTGCGGGCCAGCCGGCTCGCCCTCTGCGCGCTCACCCTCGACGCGCTGACCCTGGGCCTGACCCTGCTCGGGGTGCCGATCCCGGACCGGATGTAACCAGGAGCTGAACTCAGCCAGCGCCCGCCGGGTCATCCCGGCGGGCGCTGGCGTGAGCATGTGAACTCACGAACGTACTGCTTACGTGGGCATGGATTCCGCGTCGGGCCCCGGCCGTTCGGGCAATGTCGGACGCATGGATACGAACGGGCCGTCCATCGGCTACCTAGCACACCCCAGGCCCGGACCGTCTTACCTGGCCGCGCGTAGCGGGCGCGCCGCCCGCGACAGACAGAGCCACGGAACAAGGAGGCATCCATGAGGGCCCGCGATCGGCGTTACGGAAAGACCACCGTGAAGACCCGGGTTGGCATCGCGACCGCCATACTGGTCGGCGGCGCGGTAGCGGCAGGCGCGGCACTGGCCGCGAACCACGGAGCCGCGGCGACGGCCACGTCGGCCGCCTTCTCATCTCACGCCGGCACCGAGGGAACCGTCCTCAGCTCGGCCATGACCAACTGGAACGGATCCCGGCAGAGTTCGTACGCCCAGCTCGCGCGGCTCACCCAGGCGCGGCAGTTCAGCCAGGTCAGGCACAACGGCAGGACGCTCGCCGTCCAGCGCGGCATCGTGGTGCTGGCGACGAAGAAGTTCCTGATCCTGCGGTCGTCCAACGGCTCGCTGCACCTGTGGCTGCTGTCCGGCAAGACGAAGTTCCAGAACGTCTCGAACTCGATGGCCGGCCTGCGGGCGCTGACCGCGAGCGCGGGGGCGGCGCGGCAGGCAATGGGGTCGGGCAACATGACGCCCGCGACGTCGCTGCTGGCCGGCAACCCGTCCACGGCCGCGGCCATGCTGACGCCAGCCCCGGCCGCGCAGACCGTGACCGTGCAGGTGGCCAACACCACCCTCACCGTGACGGTCACCGTGACCAGGAGCATGGCGACCGTGCACCAGACCGCGACCATGCCGCAGGCCGCCATGCCGGCCCGGAGCCCGGTCACGTTCACCCAGAACGCCTGGCACGCCACGCACGCGCTCGCCCGCGGTGACCTGGCGCTGGTGGCCGGCACCCGGTCGCACCGGACGCTGCACGCTCAGCTGGTCCTGTTCGCTCCGCTGAGCGCGGCCACCGCCGGCAAGGCGGCCGCCGGCAACGGCGCGACGCCGGTGGTCATGCCGACCGCGGTGGCGACCCACTGGTGAGTCCGGCCGGACAGCCCCTCGTGGCGCCAGCATCGCCAGCGCACCCGCGTTCCGCGCGGGTGCGCTGGCACCATCAGCCGCGCGTGCTGCGCTGCGGCGACCTGGTGCTGGACGAGTCCCGGTGGACGGTGCACCGGGCGGGAACGCTGGTGGACCTGTCGCCGACCGAGTTCCGGCTGCTCGCCTGCCTGCTACGAGACCAGGGCAGCGTGCTGACCAGGGCCGAGCTGCTGGAGCGGGTGTGGGGCCGCGGCTACACCGGCCAGCCCCAGGTGGTGGAGACCTACGTCAGCTACCTGCGGCGCAAGCTGCACCGGCTCGGGCCGCCGCTCATCCATACCCGCCGCGGCGTCGGCTACATGCTCCGCGGCCCCGGCCTTAGCTGAGGGTGGAGGAGATGACGAGCGGGGTGCCCCGGCCCAGGAAGAACACGCCCGGGTAGCCGGCGGTGTGGAAGCCGGCATTGGGGTTACCCCGCAACCTGGAGTGCTCGATCCGCAGCGTGCCGGTCCTGTCGTTGCTGACGAAGAACACCGCCCCGCCGCCTTCCGTGGCGCTGTTGCCCGTGATGGCCGTCCCGTCGATCGTCACCGTGTAGCGGTTTCCGTCGGTGTAGATGGCCCCGCCGCTGCCGCCTCCCGACGTGCCCGCCCGGGCCGGGTTGGCGCCCCGGCCGATCGCCCGGTTCCCTGACATGGTGCTGTCCTGGATCACCCAGGAGACTCCGATGCTGCTCAGGGCGCCGCCATTGGAGCACACGCCACCGCGGAAGGTGCTCCGCACGATGTAGACGGGGCGGTTCTGGTACTGGCTCAGCACCCGGATCGCCGCCCCGCCCAGGTCCGGGCCACTGGCCTCACAGCGGTTGCCGGTGAAGTGCGAGTCAACGACCTTCAGCTGGCCGCCGCGGTCGAAGATGGCCCCGCCGCCCCCGCCGTCGAAGAGCTGCCCGATCGAGTTGCCGTCCGCGAACGTCATCCTCTGCACGATCAGGACGGGACTGGACTGATCCTGGCAATGAGACGTCGTCCACGTCTGAGCCGGGTCACAGGTATCCATGTAGAGGATCCGCCGGACGCCGCCGCCGCTCAGCGTCACCTTGCCGCCCCCGTCGAGGACGACCCGGGCGCTGGTGTTGCGGACCTTGGCGGTTGCCCTCATCACGATGGTCACCGGGCGCGGACCGCAGGAAAACGTGATCACCCCGCCCGCGGCGACCGCGCGGACCACGGCCTGCGAGGTACAGCTGGCTGGGGTGCCGTGGCCGATCACGTGGTCGGGATGGGCGGTGCTGACCGCCGGTGCCGACGGGTCGGCTCCGCCGCCCGCCCGCGGGGTCGTCGCCGCCCCGCCGGTCCGGGTCGCCCCGGCCGCGGGCGTGCCCTGATGCGTCCGGTTGCCGCGGCCCGGCCGGGAACTCTGGCCGGGCGCCGGCCGCGATGACGAGGGAGCGGAGCTGGCCTGCACGACCTGCTGGGTGGTCGGGGGAGCCGTCCCGGAAGCACCGCTGGCGGTCCCGCACGCCGCCAGGGCGACCGCGGACGCTAGCGTCGTCGTCAGGACACCCACCTTGCAAGCGAGTCGCATGGGGTCAGACGGTAGCAACGTGACGACCGGCGAGGGCCGCTTTCGCCCCATACGGCCGAGAAGTAGTAACTCTCGCGCGACACTGATCTCGTGGTCCCGAAGCGCTGCTCCCGCGCCTCACAGCACCTCGTCTCGCGCCCGGGGACCGAATGTCGTAGGCTCGGGAACGGGTTCGCAGAACCGCACGGCTCAGGAGGCGGGTATGGACGGACTCATCTTGCTGGTGTTCATCGCCGCCCTGGTGGCGTTCGGATGGACGCGCCTACGAGGCAAGATGAAGCTGGGGGTCTCGGGCAAGCACTGGCTGGGGCCGATCGTCATCATCGTCATCGTCGTGCTGCTCATGTGGTCGGTGCACACCGGCCACTGAGGGCCGGAGATCGCGGCAAACCGGGACAAAACCGGTCAGGACAGACCGGTCAGGGCCGGTCGCCGCTGCGCGGCATCTCGAACCAGACCGCCTTGCCCTCCGGGGTCGGCCGGGATCCCCATCGGGTCGCCAGCTGCTCGACCAGGTAGAGTCCGCGGCCCCCTTCGTCGGTCTCCCCCGCGGTGCGGATCCGGGGCAGCCTGAGATCGGGGTCGAAGACCTCCACCCACACCGAGGCGGCACCACGCCGAAGGCGCAGCCGGAATTCCCTGGGCGCCGCCGGGGCGGCGGGCGGGGCACCGGCCCAGCCCTTGCCCTCCGGGCTGGTCTGCTGCGGCGGCACGGGAAGGACCTGGCTGGCCGGGCCCGCTGGCACGCCGACCGGCGTGGGCATGATCAGCGGCTCGATCTCCAGGTCCAGGTCGCGGCCTGGGCTCGGGGAGATCGAGGCGTGCAGGACGGCGTTGGTGACCACCTCGGAGACCAGCAGGCAGGCGAGCTCGGCCTGGCCGGGGTCCATGCCCCAGGACCGGAAGGTCTGGGCGGCCAGCCGTCTCGCCTCGGAAACCATGATCGGCTCGGCCGGGAACGTACGCTCGGCCGAGGCGAGTTCGGACGGGGAGGACTGGACCACCAGGATGGCCATGTCGTCGTCGATGTCCCCGGGCACCGCGTACTCGGCCGCGGTGGCCACCGCGTCGGCGTCCCCGCTGGCGGCGGCCGCGCGCACCGCGTGCTGCAGCATCTGGACCGCCTCGTCCTCGGTGTAGTGACCCGAGCCGTCGGCACGAGTGCGCCGGTCGGTCAGGCCGTCGGTGTAGAACACCAGGATGGCGCCGGGCGGCATGCCGATCGTCTGCTCCCGGTACGTAGGCAGCCCCCTGATGCCCTTGCCGCGCACGCCGAGCAGGACGCCCTTGTACAGGAACTCGAGCTGCCGCACCTGCCCCGCGCTGATCAGCAAGGGGGCGTCGTGACCGGCGTTCGCGAAGGTCAGTTCCCTGGACCAGGCGTCGTAGATCATGTAGATGCAGCTAGCCGTGGGCGGATCGCCGCCCGTCACCCCGTTCTCGCCCGCCGGGGCCAGCGCACGGCACCAGTCGTCGAGCTTGCGCATGATGTCCGCGGGCGACTTCTCGTCCTGGGCGAACGCCCGCAGGGCCGCGCGCAGCTGTCCCATGATCGCCGCGGCCCGCGCGCCGCGGCCCTCGACGTCGCCGATGACGATGCCGACCCGCCCGGCGGCCAGCGGGATGATGTCATACCAGTCGCCGCCGACCTGCGTCTGGATGCCCTGGCCCTGCGTCTCGAGCGGCTTGGCCGGCACGTACCGGCAGGCCACCTCCATGCCGTCCAGGTCCGGGATCGCCTGCGGCAGCAGGCTCTTCTGGAAGGCCAGCGCGGTCTTCCGCTCGGTCTCGAACAGCATCGCGTTGTCGATCGCCACGGCCACCCGGCTGGCGATGGCGCCGATCAGATCGCGGTCGGGCCCGTCGTAGTGGTGTTCGTCGCGTCCGGTGAGCCTGGACAGGGCCAGGCTCATCACGCCGAGGGGCTCGCCTCTGGCGTAGAGCGGGGCGGCGATCACCGACGTCAGCCCTGCCTCGTGCGCCGCCGACATGCTCTCCGGGCTGGGTGCGGGGTAGTACTCGCTGTCCAGGTCGTTGATGGCGATCGTGTCGAGGCGCGCCATCGCCTGCTGGCAGAAGTGGCCGTCCGGGTAGTGGATCTGCTCGCCCACCTGAGCCCAGGTGCCCGGTGGCGGCACCCAGTCGCTGGCGTGCCGCATGGCCCGGCGGATGAGCTGGTTGCCCTGGAACAGGTCGATGAAGCAGTGGTCGGCGAACTGCGGCACCAGGATCTCCGCCACGTGCTTGAGCGTGGTGCCGATCTCCAGCGAGCCGGCCAGCCGCTCGCCGACCCGCTCGAGCAGGGCGATCCTGTCCTGCTGCCCGTGGCCGTCGCGGCGGCCTGCCTCCCGGACCAGGATCACCATGCCGTCGATGTCACCGCCGGGGTGCCGAAGTGGCACGGCGATGCCGCGGATGAGGGTCCGGGACCCGTCGCCGCGCTCGCTCTCGAACGTTCCCTCCCAGGACCGGCCGCGCAGCACCTGGTCGGCCAGGTCGTCGGTCTTGCGCACGCCGTCGTCGGCGAACAGGCCCAGGGACACGACGGGGCAGCCGGCCAGCCGGGATACATCGCCGGAAACCCGGAAAAGGCGCGCCGCGAAGTCGTTGACGTAGAGGATATTGCACAGCCGATCGGTGACCACGACGGCTATATCGGCGTGGTCCAAGACCATGTCGGCCGGGAGGTATGCGTCGAAAGCCGCTTCACCCCAGCCCGTCACGCTCGCGCTCCCCGACCCAGGTAGCGTTTCCGACTGACATGATCACGCTCCGGCCACCCTCTGACACCGGCTGCTGATCGACACGAAAATGTGTCCGGCGATGTCCCTGGGGAGTTCAGTCGCGATGGCGTCCATCGAGTCATCGGCTGTCACGCGGACACCATCGTCGGCTGCCATGAGAATCACCTCGCGTCCGGGTTGTATCCCGACGCGCTTGAGTTTAAGCATCAAAACAAGATCACTCTGAATTTGTTCGCCAATTCGCCGGATGACCACTCGCGTGTCGTCCGCGGATGCGACCTTTGTCATCGCCTCGCCCGTCTCATTCGTGGCCACGTTCACCCGGTCGAGCGCCTCCGCGGGCAGCCCGAGTTCGGCCAGGCCGGGAATGAGATTGCCGTGCGGGCAGCGCACCGGGTAGCCGAGCAGCTCGAGCAGGCGGTGCTCCACGCTCTCCGAGATCACGTGCTCCCAGCGGCACGCCTCGATGTGTACCTCCTCCCACGGCAGCTTGATGATCCCTACCAGCAGGCACTCGGCCAGCCTGTGCTTGCGCATCACCCGGGTGGCGAGCGTCCGGCCGTGGTCGCTCAGCGTGAGGTGCCGGTCCCCGGCCACGTGCACCAGGCCGTCCCGCTCCATCCTGGCCACCGTCTGGCTCACGGTGGGGCCGCTCTGCGCCAGCCGCTCGGCGATGCGCGCGCGCAGCGGGACGACGCCCTCCTCTTCGAGTTCGAAGATGGTGCGGAGGTACATCTCCGTTGTGTCAATGAGCCCCTGGGCTGTCAACTCCTCATCCTCCTGCTTGTGATGCTATGCCGCAGAAGCGAAAGCGTCGGTCACCACGGCCGGCGAGGGGCCGAACGGGCGGCGGAAGCTGTCTGGAGCACGCTGCACGCAGCGTCAGGGGGACAGGCGATCGACGGCCCAGCTGCCATCGGTACGCCGGTAGCGCAGCCGGTCATGCAACCGGAACGCGCCTGCCTGCCAGAACTCCACCGCGTCGGGTTCGAGGAGGTACCCGCCCCAGAAATCAGGCATCGGCACCTGCCCCGGCTCCGGCCAGCGCCGCTCCAGCTCGGCGACGCGGTCGTCCAGGACAGCCCGGGACGCGATCACGGTCGACTGCCTGCTGGCCCACGCCCCGATCTGGGACAGGCGGGGCCTCGACCGGTAGTACGGCTCGCTCTCGGCCTGCGACAGCTCGCGGACCTTGCCCTCCACGATCACCTGGCGCTCGATGCCGTACCACGGGAACACCAGGCAGGCCGCCGGATTCCCGGCCAGCTCCCGGCCCTTGCGCGAGGTGCGGTTGCTGTAGAAGGTGAACCCGGCCTGGTCGTGCGCCTTCAGCAGCACGGTACGGGCCCGCGGCCGGCCCTGTTCGGTAACGGTGGACAGCATCATCGCCGTCGGCTCCGGCAGACCGGCGGCCAGTGCGTCGGCCATCCACCGGGCAAACTGCGTCATCGGCTCGCCGGCGATCTGATCCTCGGACAAGCCACCTGGACTTGGCGCTGCCGACCTAGGCGTCATGGGTGAACTCTAGTACCCTGCCCGCTCCGTCAAGATCGCTCGTCCATACACTCACATACACATGCAGTGATGAGGAGTCTCTGACACCCCGCGAGGCGAGGAGAGGAAGGACCGATGTCGGACTTCAAGCCGGGACTTGAAGGCGTCATCGCCTT
>DAIOWL010000178.1:0-10011 GCA_036758545.1 Streptosporangiaceae bacterium
TGGTGCTGATGGTCCGGCCCGACGGCCTGTTCTCCGCGACCAAGGTGCGGCGGGTATGACCATGCAGACGCTGCCGCGCAGGCTCGGTGTCGCCGTCGTGACGGCGGTGATCGTCTGGTTCCTGTCCGTCCGGCTGAGCACCTTCCGCGACTTCCAGATCGCCGAGGTGGCGGTCGAGGTCACAGCCGTGGCCGGGCTGACCGTCCTGACCGGGCTCAGCGGCCAGATCTCCCTGGGCAACGGGGCGTTCATGGCCATCGGCGGTTACACGACGGCGCTGCTGATGCTCCACCTCAACTGGCCCTTCATCGCCGCCCTGGTGGCCTCGGGCCTGGTCACGGCGGTGGCCGGAGGCATCGTGGGCGTGGCCGCGGCCCGGCTGCGCGGTCCGTACCTGGCCGGCGCCACCTTGATGCTCGGAGTGGCGCTCCCCGCGCTGGCCGCCGCCTACCAGGGGTTCCTGGGCGGGGACCAGGGCCTGAACGTCATATTCACGGCGCCCGCGTTCCTCGGCGCCACCTTCCCGCTGACCAGGTGGCAGGCCTGGGTCAGCACCGTGGTGGCGCTGGTCACCCTGGTCTTGCTGGCGAACCTGTGTTACAGCAGGATCGGCCGCAACTGGCGTGCCGTGCGCGACGACGAGGTGGCGGCCGCGCTCGACGGCGTGAACGTCGCCGTTACACGCGTCCTCGCCTTCGTGGTGAGTGCCATCTGCGCCGGGCTGGCCGGCTCGCTGCTGGCCATCGTGACCAGCCTGGTCGCGCCCGGCGCCTTCACCGTGACCCTGTCCATCGCGCTGCTGACCGCGGCCGTGATCGGCGGCCTGGGCAGCCTGCCCGGTGCGCTGTGGGGCAGCCTGCTGATCGTCATCGTGCCCACCTACGTCACCGACGTGGCCACCAGCCACGGATTGTCCAGCTCCGTCGGCTCCAACATCCCGATAGCCGCCTACGGCGCGGTCCTCATCCTCGTCATGCTCGCCTTCCCGCAGGGGATCCAGGGCGGGCTGCGCCGGCTCCTCACTCTCTTCACAGGTCCCGACCGGGGGACCCGTATCCCGCGCGACGCGCCCGCTCCTCACGCCACGCCGCCGGCCGACGAAGCGCCGGCCAGCCACCACGAGAAGGAAGGCACTCCATGAAACGAACTCACCGGCTTCGCTGGCAGGCCGCGGCCGTGGCCACCGTCGCCGCGTTCACCGTCGCCGCCTGCTCGTCGGGCTCGGGCTCGAGCCCGAGCTCCGGGTCGGGCTCGAGCAACTCCAGTGCCGCGCTGACCGCGTCGGCGCCCGGCATCACCCCGACTCAGATCACCATCGGCAGCCACCAACCGCTGACCGGGCCGGCCGCGCCCGGCTATAGCGAGATCGCGCCCGCCTCGGCCGCGTACTTCGCCTACGTCAACGCCCACGGCGGCGTGAACGGCCGCAAGATCGTCTACAAGTACCTCGACGACGGCTACAACCCGACCAAGACGGCGTCGGTGGTGCGCCAGCTGGTGCTGCAGGACAGCGTGTACGCGATGTTCGACGGGCTCGGCACGCCCACGCACCTGGCCGCGGTGAGCTTCCTCAACGCCGAGAAGGTCCCGGACGTGTTCGTCGCCTCCGGGTGCGAATGCTGGAACGACCCGACGAAGGACCCGCAGACGTTCGGCTGGCAGATCGACTACATCCGGGAGGGGAAGATCCTCGGCCAGTACGTGAAGCAGCACTTCGCGGGCAAGAAGGTCGGCTTCTTCTACCAGAACGACGAGTTCGGCCAGGACGGCGTCAAGGGCCTGCTGGACGAGCTCCCGGCCTCGATGGTCGTGAGCAAGCAGACCTACGACCCGACCAACACCAACATCGGCCCGGCCGTTGCCGCGCTGCGCGCCTCCGGCGCTCAGGTCGTCGTCTCGTTCTCCATCCCGGCGTTCACGGCGCTGCTCAAGCTGAACTCGCTCAAGCTCGGCTTCAACCCGACGCTGGTGGTCAGCAACGTCGGCTCCGACGCGATCACCCTGAGCGGGCTGCTGGAGGCGTACGCCAAGCAGGGCGGCGCGAAGGTCAACGGCAACCAGCTCATCAACGGGATCATCACCGACGGGTACCTGCCCGCCCTTGGCTCGGCGAGCAACAGCTGGATCACGCTGTTCAAGAAGGTGCACGACCAGTACGACGCGAAGGCGCCCTTCGACGGCAACGTGCTGTACGGCGAGGCCGTCGGCTACACGTTTGTGCAAGCCATGCTCAAGGCGGGGCGCAACCCGACCCGGGCGGACCTGGTCACGGCGATCCAGAACGGGATGCCCCAGGGACCCGCGGTGGCGCCCTACTCGTATTCTTCGAGTGACCATATGGGCATCACCGGTGCGTACATGGGTGTTATCCAGAATGGCCAGCTTGTGCAGAAGGGGCCGGTCCTGACCACGGACGCGTCCGCGTCGGGTGCCATCTCCACGTACTCGGGATCCGAGCAGCAGGCGCCGGCGAGTGGCATACCGGCACCCTGACGTCGCATCGGCCATCCCCGACTGAGAGCAGGGATCAGCCGATATGACGACGGATGTTAGGCCCAGGGGGGGACGGGGGGGCGGGAAGCCCCCCCGTGCTCGGGGGGCCCAGGGGGGTCGTCCCCCCGGACAGATACTGCTTCTTCGGGCGGCAGAAGAGCTGTTCGGCGAGCGCAGCTACCACCGGACGACGGTCGCCGACATCTGTGCCCGGGCCGGGATGGCCACCGGCAGCTTCTACTCCTACTACGGATCCAAGGCGGAGATCTTCGCCGCCGTGGTCCGCGGCATCAACGACGACCTGAGGCACGCCATGAGGGCCGCTCTCGAGCACGCCGAGGGCGGCCAGCGGGCCAGGGAGCGCGTCGCCTTCCGGGCGTACTTCGACATGCTGTCCGAACGTCCCTGGATCGACCGCATCGTGCGCGAGTCCGAGTTCATCGACCAGCGCCTGTTCCGCGAGTACTACGAGCACCTGGCCCGGGGTTACGCGCGCGGCGTGCGGGCCGCCCAGATGGCCGGCGAGGTGGACGCGCGCTACGATCCCGAGGTCATCGCGTTCGCCTACACCGGCATCGGTAACTTCGTCGGCATGCGCTGGGCCGACTGGACGGCTGGCGGCCGGGTGCCCGACGACATCCTCGACGACGTCCTCGAGCTTCTGGGCCGGGGCCTGGCGCCGGCAGATTCCGGGTGAGGCCCGTTAGCCTGCCTGAACACACGGGTGTGGACAACCCTGTGGAGGGCGTGTTGACGATGCTGTGTGTGCCTGGGGAAACTCTTCCGCGGCCGGGTGTGGACGGCTAGCCCAGCGCGGCGGGGGGCAGGTCCGCCGCGTCGGCCGGCGTCCAGTCCAGCGGCCTCGGGCCCAGGGCGGTGAGCTCGGTGAGCTGCATGGCACACCACGGTGAGATGGGCTGGCGGCCGGTCCGCACCGCGGCGCAGAACTCGTCCCAGTCCACCCACCTGGCCTCGGCGACCTCGGCCGGATCAGGGTCGGGCACCTCGTCGGCGTACGCCGAGTAAACCGGGCAGACCTCGTTCTCCAGCACCCCGTTGTCCATCCGCGCCTGGTACCGGAACCTCGGCAGCACCAGCGTGAGCTTGGCCGCATTGATCCCGAGCTCGTGTCCCAGGCGGCGGAGCACGCTGTCGGACATGGGCTCGCCCGGCAGCGGGTGCCCGCAGCAGGTGTTGGTCCACACGCCGGGGAAGGTCCGCTTCGACTCGGCCCGCCTGGTCAGCAGGAACTGGCCGGCCTGATTGAACAGGTAGCAGGAAAACGCCAGGTGCAACGGGGTGCGGTCGTGATGCACGGCTACCTTGTCGGCCGTGCCGCTGGCCTGGCCTGCTTCATCCAGAAGGACGACGCTCTCCACGGATTCCTGCCTGGGTTCGGTAAGGGACGGGGCAGGGGTGAACATTACCCGGTGAGAGCCGGTGCACGGGCCGGGTCTAGTGCGAGTCCTTCGGCACCGGATGCCCGCTGGCGCCGACCAGGAAGTCCAGGTCAGCCCCTGCGTCAGCCTGCAGCACGTGCTCGGTGTACAGATAGGTCCAGCCCCGGCTGGCGTGCGCCGCGGGAGGCTGCCACTGCGCGCGGCGGGCGGCCAGTTCGTCGTCGCCGACCTCCAGCGTCAGCGCCCTGGCCGGCACGTCCAGGGTGATCCAGTCACCGGTTCGCACCAGCGCCAGCGGACCGCCGGACGCGGCCTCCGGCGACACATGCAGGACCACTGTGCCGTAGGCGGTGCCGGACATCCGCCCGTCACAGATCCGCACCATGTCCCGCACACCGCGGAGCAGCAGCTTCCTCGGCAGCGCCACGTTGGACACCTCCGGCATGCCCGGATAGCCGCGCGGACCGCAGTACCGGATGACCAGCACGGTGTCTTCGTCCACATCCAGGTCGGGATCGTTCGACACGGCGTAGTAGTCCGTGGGGGAGTCGAACACCAGCGCCCGGCCCCGGTGCTTGAGCAGGTGCGGCGAGGAGGCCGACTGCTTGATCACCGCCCCGCCGGGGGCCAGGTTGCCGCGCAGCACCGCGGTCCCGGTCCCGGCGGGCTGGAACGGTTCGGCCATGGTCTTGATGACCTCGCGGTTCCAGCACGGCGCGTCGGCCACGTTGGCACCGACCGCGGACCCCGTCACCGTGATCGCGTCGGCGTGCAGCAGGCCGCTCTCGGCCAGCTCGCGCATGACCGCCGGCAGGCCGCCGGCGTAGCAGAAGTCCTCCATCAGGTACTCGCCGCTCGGCTGCAGGTTCAGCAGGGTCGGGACGTCCCGGGCCAGCACGTCGAAGTCGTCGAGTGCGAGCGGCACGCCAAGGCGGCCGGCGATGGCCAGCAGGTGGATCACCGCGTTCGTCGAGCCGCCGATCGCCGCGTTGACCCGGATCGCGTTCTCGAACGCCGCCCTGGTCATGATGGCCGAGGGCCGCAGGTCGTCCCGGACCAGGCCGACGATGACCTGGCCGGCCCGCTGCGCGGTCTCGTAGCGGCGGGCGTCCACCGCGGGCCAGGTCGCCGAGTACGGCAGCTGCATGCCGAGCGCCTCGGCCATGGACGCCATGGTGGACGCGGTGCCCATCGTCATGCAGTGCCCGTTGGAGCGGGCCATGCAGCCCTCGGCGAAGACGCACTCCTCCTGGGTCATCCGCCCGGCCACGAGGTCTTCCTCGAACCGCCACACGGCCGTGCCCGAGCCGACGTCGGTGCCCTGGTACTTGCCGTTGAGCATCGGGCCGCCCGTGACCATCACCGCGGGGAGGTCCACGCTGGCCGCGGCCATCAGCAGCCCCGGAGTGGTCTTGTCGCACCCGGACAGGAGCACCACGCCGTCCAGCGGGTTGGCCCGCATCAGCTCCTCGGCCTCCATGGCCAGCAGGTTCCGGTACAGCATGGCGGTGGGCCGCAGCAGCGTCTCGCCCAGCGCCATGGCCGGGAACTCCAGCGGGAACCCGCCCGCCTGCCAGACCCCGCGCTTGACCGACTCGGCCACCCGGTGCAGGTGGACGTTGCACGGCGCCAGTTCGGACCAGGTGGTCGCGATGCCGATGACCGGTCGGCCGTCGAAGACCTCCGGGGTGAAGCCCTGGCTGCGCATCCAGCCCCGGTAAGCCATGCCGGACCGGCCGGTCGCGCCGAACCACTGGGCGCTGCGGAGTCCCCCGGTCGAGCTCATGCTGTCTGCTGTCATACAACCATTGGTAACATCCGCGCTCTGGCGGAGCACGCGCCAGGCCCGTTCGGGATCAATGCTGTTAGGGTCGCCTACGTGAGCCGTGTGCATGACATGGGCGGTCAGACCGGGTTCGGGCCGGTGCCGGTCGGCGAGGACGGCGAGCCTGCGTTCGGTGCGGACTGGGAGGCGCGGGTGTATGCGCTGGCCACGATGCTCCGGCGGCGCGGCCTGTTCAACAGCGACGAGCTGAGGAACGCGATCGAGCGGCTGCCGCCCGAGCAGTACCTGGCGGCGTCGTACTACGAGCGCTGGCTCGGTGCGATGGAGATGCTCGTCGCGGAGAAGGGCGCGCTGCCGTGAGCTACGAGGCGGGTGTCCGGGTCCGGGTGAAGGCCGGCGATCCGGACCACCACACCAGGGTGCCGCGGTACGTGCGCGGTCATACCGGTGTGATCGTCACCGCCATCGACCAGTGGCCGGTGCCCGACGACAGTTCCCGCGGCATCGACCCGCCGCGGGAAGAGACCTGTTACGCGGTCCGCTTCTCAGCCGCCGACCTGTGGGGCAGCGGCGACCACGCCGTGACCGTCGATCTGTGGGAGTCCTACCTTGACCGGGCATGACGACCTTCCGGTCGCCGCGCGGGCGCGGCGCTTCGAAGAACGGCTGATCGCGGCCGGGCTGACCAGTGACGACGAGATGGACGAGTTCCTGACCAGGCTGTACACCAATGCCTCGCCGGTCAACGGCGCCCGGATGGTGGCCCGCGCGTGGACCGATCCGCAGTACCGCGACCTGCTGCTGTCGGACGGCGACGCCGCCGCGAAGGACATGGGCTTCGACGACCTGAGCTACGCGCTGAGGATCGTGCCGAACACCGAGACCACGCACAACGTGATCGTCTGCACGCTCTGCTCCTGCTACCCGGTGTCGCTGCTCGGGCCCTCGCCCGGCTGGTACAAGAGCTTCGCCTACCGGTCGCGGACGGTACGGGAGCCGCGCGCGGTGCTCGCCGAGTTCGGCCTGGAGTTGCCCGACGAGGTGGCGATCACGGTCTGGGACTCGACCTCGGAGGCCCGCTACATGGTGCTCCCGGTCCGGCCGGCCGGAACCGAGGCATTGGGCGCCGACGAACTCACCGCGCTGGTGACCAGGAACGGGCTGATCGGCACCGCCCTGGTGTAAGTTCCCCGCGCTGGCCTGGGCGAGGGCAACGGCCGACCTGGCCAGGACGTCCGGCGGCTGGGTGAACGCCAGCCGCAGGTAGTCGCCCGCCCGGCCGGAGCCCTCCCGCCCGCCGCTGGCTGGGCTGCCGCTGGCCGCCCCCGCGTGAGCGCTCAGCAGGCGGCCGGGAACCACGGCGACCCCGTGCCTGAGGGCAGCCTGGGCGAACGCGCCGCTGTCGGCCGGGGCTACGGTTCGCGGGAGCCGCACCCAGAGGGTGAGGCCGCCGTCGGGTTCGGGCCAGGTCCACTCGGGCAGGGCGCAGCGCAAGGCTCCGGCCAGCGCGTCGTGGCGGGCCCGCAGCCACTCCCGGCGCCACTTGACGATGTCGTCGTGCTCGTCGTTCAGCAGCGCGGCCGCGATCGCCTGCGAGAAGGCGGCGCTGCCCAGGTCGGCCGCTGCCTTGGCCGCGGCGACCCGGGCGATCAGGCCCGCGCTGGCCCTGATCCAGCCGGTCCGCAGGCCGCCCCAGTACAGCTTGGACAGCGAGCCGACGCTGACCAGGTTCGGCTGCCCGGTATCGAGGGCCGCCAGCGGGGGCGGAACCGGGTGGTCCCCGAGCGGCAGTTCGGCCAGTGTCATGTCGTCGACGAACAGCGTGTCCGGGTGCGCCGCGGCGAGCCGGGCCACGCGGCGGCGGTGCCCGGCCGGCATGACCAGCCCCGTCGGGTTGTGATGGGTGGGGACCAGGTAGACCAGCGCCGGCCGGTGCGTGCGGACCACGTGCTCGAGCCGGTCCGGGTCCAGGCCCACGCCGGCCGGAATCCCGAGGACCCGGGCGCCCGCCCGGTACAGCGCGTCGAGCGCGCCGGGGAACGTCGGATCCTCGACGACGACCGGCTGACCGGGCAGCACCTCACACCGGATGAGCAGGTCCAGGGCCTGCTGGGCGCCGGTCGTGACGATGACCTCGGCCGGATCAGCGGGCAGCCCGAGGCGGTGCGTCAGGTGGCTGGCGATAGCGATGCGCAAAGCGGGCAGTCCGAGCGGGAAATAGCCGCTGGTAGCGGTCACCGGATCGGTCCCGCCCAGGACGGAGGCCGGTTCGGCCAGCGCCGCCGCCACCTGCGGTGCGCAGTCGACCGCGGCCAGGCTGAGGTCGGCGTCGAGCACGGAGTTCTCGAGCAGGCCGGCGAAGAAGCCGTTGGCCCGGTGCACCGCGGCCGGGGTGGTGCGGTGCGGGACAATCCGGGTGCCGGCCCCCTGGCGGCTCTCCGCCATGCCCTCGTCGCGCAGCACCTGGTAGGCGGCCGCCACGGTGTTCCTGCTCACGGACAGGGCGGCGGCCAGGTCGCGTTCGGGTGGCAGCCGCAGGCCCGCGGACAGCTCGCCCGTGTCGGCCAGCCGGGCGATCCGCGTGGCGAGCAGCCGGTAGAGGGGGCCGTCCGCCGTCGGCCAGTGGCCCAATAGGTCGGCTAGGGCGAGGGCGCCGATGCCGCCGACGCCTCCGGGGCGGCGAGAAGCAGCCATCGAGGCCCAGATTGGCTCTGTCATGATGGTGCCAATACTGGCACCGTTGAAGGCTGGTGGCAATCGCGTTATTCGGAGGGCTGGTCCGGTGATCCTGGCATTGCTGATCGTCGTGGGCGGTATCGCGGTCGTGCTCGCCCTGGCCTGGAGCCTGGTCGTGGCCGGCCTGCGGGCTGGTGACCGGGCAGGCGACGCCACGGTCACCGCGGCGGCGATTGCTGCCAGGCTGGCTCGACGCCGGGATGACGGTGCGGGTGCCGAGGCGGACCGCGCGGCGGAAGTTCCGGGCCGGGGCGCACGAGACCGTCGGGGTGGTCCCCGCCGCGTCCCAGGCCGAGTTCCGCCTGCCGGTCGCTGCTCCCGCACGCCGTTACGGCCTGACCGCCGTCGTCGGTCAGGCGGGGGGGCGCCTGCGGGTGGTGCGGATTCCCGTCGTCAGCGGGGGGTCAGCTGGAGCTGGCCGGCCAGCGCGCGCAGCGCGGGCAGGGGATCGGAATTGAGGACCTGGGTGGCCACGTGGTCGGCGCCCGCGTCCAGGTGCGCGGTCACACCTTGGGCGATCGCCGCCGCGTCGCCGTGTACGGCGAGCGCGTCGATCAGCGCGTCGCTGCCGCCGTCGGCGAGGTCGGCGTCCGTCCACCCCAGCCTGCGCAGGTTGCTGACGTAGTTGGTCAGGCCGAGATACGGGTTCTGCACCCGCGGTCGGCCGATGGCGCGGGCCCGTTCCGGGTCGGTCTCCAGGACCAGCTTCTGCTCCGGGGCGAGCAGCGGCCCGTCGCCGAGGATCTGCCGGGCCTGACGCGTGTGCTCCGGCGTGACCAGGTAGGGGTGCGCGCCCGCGGCCCGCTCCGCCGAGAGCCGCAGGACCCGGGGGCCGAGAGCCGCCAGGACCCGGCCCTCGACCGGGACCTTGAGGTCATCGAGCTGGTCCAGGTAGCTGACGAGCGCGGCGTAGGGGCGCTGATACTCCCGGGTGGCTTCGGGGTGTCCGATCCCGAGGCCGAGCAGGAAGCGGCCCGGGTGCCTGGCGGTGATCCGGTGGTAGGAGGCGCCCACGGTCGCGGCATCGTCCTTCCACACGTTGACGATCCCGGTGGCCACGGCGATGTGCCGCGTGGTGTCCAGCAGATGCTCCACGACGGTCAGGTCACCCGGCGGGGAGCCACCCACCCAGATGGTTCCGTACCCGAGGGCTTCCACTTCGGCCACGACCTCCGGGGTGAGCCCCGAGGGGTGCCGCCAGATACCGACCTTGCCCAGTTCGATGCTCATGCCACCGAACAGCCCGGCCGGCCGCTCATTCATTCCGCCATCGGGAGATCCCGTGCCGACGCCGCGATCGCGTCTGCTCATTAGTTCGTGTCAGTTCGTGGCGACCACAGGCGTTCCCTTCCGTTCGGCTCTGTCCGGCGATGGCCGGCCGCGGGCTCGACGATGCTAGGTCCTGCTCAGCAGGCTTCACGGCCGGGGTATCCTCGTGCCGGCGTGAACCGCCATATCCACTCGGGAGTACGTCATGGCCTATACCGTGGATTTCACCACCGTTTCGACCGTCGGTCTGGAGTCGTCGCCGGTCGCGCCGGCCCTCGCTGGCCTGCGGGCGAACGAGGCCCGCTACTTCAAGAACAAGTACGACCA
>DAIOWL010000179.1:0-8202 GCA_036758545.1 Streptosporangiaceae bacterium
GCTTCCACCACCAGATCGCGATCCACCGGTGGGGCTGGACCCTGGTCCTGAACCCGGACAGCACCACCACGGCGTGGAACAAAGACAAGACCAAGGTCCTGCACAGCCACGGGCCTCCGGCCCGGGCCGGGTAAGCCCCCGGCGTGCGGGGGCAGACTGGCGGACCGTTCGGTACCTAGAGATGGCCAGCCTGGCTGGGGCGGGGGCGGGTCGACGGACGGATGCTGTCCGGAGCGGGGAGTGACCTCCCTGCTTGCCGTCCTCGCGGCGTTCTATGCGGCGTTCCTGTGCTCGGCCTGCACCGGCTCGGCCTGCTGCTCTTCCACGAACTGCTCCCTGATCACCTTGGGACCGAACGGCCAGGTGTGCTCGATCCTGGCCCAGATCAGGAACGCGACGACGCCGAGGCTCGTCCAGACGAGCATGATCCTGATGGCCGACCAGCCCGCGCCCTGGAAGATGTAGATCCAGCCGACTAGGGCGATGACGCTCGGCACGGGATACAGCCACTGCTTGTAGGGACGCTTCAGCCCGGGCTGCTTCTTGCGCAGGATCGTGAGCGCCGCGATCTGCCCGATGAACTGGACCCAGATCGTCAGCGCGATCAGCGCGCTGATGATCGTGGTCAGGGTGAAGAACGTCGCGATCGCGGTGACAGCCCCCATCACGAGCAGCGAAATGTGGGGGAAGCGCAGCGTCTGGTGCAGCTTGCCGAACGACCGGAAGAACATGCCGTCCCGGGCCGCGTTGAACGGGAGTCGCGAGGCGCCGAGCAGGCCGGTATAGACAGAGGCGAAAGCCGTGATCAGGATCAGGATGGTCACGGCGACGGCGGCCGGGCGGCCCCAGGCGGCGGTCATGACGTCCGAGCCGATGAACTTCGAGTTCATGATGGCCTTGACCGGCATCACGCCCAGGATCCCGATGTTCATGGCCAGGTAGATGCACATGACGCCGAGGACCGACAGGACGATGGCCTTCGGCATGACCCGGCCGGGTTGCTTGATCTCGTCACCCATGTAGGCCACGGTGAAGTAACCGAGGAAGTCATAGATCGCGATGACCAGGCCCGCACCCAGCCCGACGGCGAACGATCCTAGCGACAGGGCGCCCGGGGGCACGTGGAACGCCTGGTGGGCGTTGAAGTGCGAGTAGGTGCCCACGATGACCAGGAGGACCGTGACGATCATGGTGGCCCACAGCACCTTGGTGATCGCGGTGATCGACTCGATGCGCCGCCAGAGCAGGCCGACGGTGAGCACGGTGAACCCGACGGCGACCGCGTGCGTGACCCAGGGGCTCATGTGCCAGAAGTAGCCCAGGTAGTCGGTCATCCCGATCATGCCGGTCGACATGATCAGCGGCGTGACCAGCAGCGTCGACCAGATGAACATGAACGGCATGAACCGCCCGGCGTAGTACTGGAACCCCTCACGCAGGTAGACGTAGCTCCCGCCGGCCGTCGGCATCGCTGAGCCGAGTTCGGCCCAGACCAGGCCGTCACAGATAGCGATCAGCGCGCCAACGACCCAGCCGACGATGGCGAGCGGGCCGGTCAGCACGGCCAGGATCAGCGGGATCGTAATGAACGGGCCGATCCCGACCATCTGGGACATGTTCAGGGCGGTCGCGGGGAACAGGCCGATGGCCCGCACGAACCCGCCCTTGCCCTCGGGCTGGCTTGACATCTTCGTCCTCCCAACCACGTCAAAAAAGGTGGTTGGTCACACTGCCCCAGGCGCACCGGGCGAAACAAAACCGGCAAAGCGGGCGCGAACTAGGTCCGTTGCTTTCGGCTCATGTCACCGTCACCTTGTGCAGGCCGCTCGGCTCGTCTGGGTCCCGGCCGAGCCGGCGGGCCAGCGCCAGGGCAACCTGCTGTGCCCGCACGACCGCCAGCACCGGCGCCGCCACTTCCGGTACGTCGGCGGGCCACCGCAACGCCGAACCGTCCACCGGGCCGGCGAGCCGGACGTCCGCACCGCGGTGAGACAGATCGCGGGCTAGTTCGGCCACGTCGGCGGCTGCCGGGCCGGGGTGGGCGAAGGCGAGCACCGGCAGGCCCGTAGCCGCGACCGCGATCGGGCCGTGCCGCAGGTCGGCGGCGGAGTACGCGGTGGCGAACAACGACGTCGTTTCCTCGATCTTCAGCGCCGCTTCCGCCGCCGCCCCGTAGAGGAGCCCGCGGGCGACGGCGGCCAGCCGGGTCCGGCCCGCCAGCCAGGCGGCCACCTCCGCGGCCGGACCTGGATCGTCGAGCACCGCGGCCACCTGGCCGGATAGCTGATCCCTCACCTGCGGGCCGAATCCGATGTCACGAACGGCCTGGGCGAGCAGGGCGAAGGCCACTAGTTCGGCGGTGACGGTCTTGGTCGCGGGCACCGCCCGCTCTGTTCCTACGTCGAGATGGAGGGGCAATTCGGCGGCGAGGGCCAGCGGGCTCTCCCGGTCGTTGGTTATCGCGACCGTATACCCGCCTCGCGAGCGGGCCAGCTCCAGCGATCGCACGATCTCCGGGGTGCGACCGGACTGGCTGGCCGCGACGACCAGAAATCCGGTGAAATCGGTCTGGGCGCCGTACATCGTGTACAGGCTCGGGGATGCCGAGGCCACCGGCCGGCGGGTCGCCAGTTCCAGGAGATAGCGGCCGGTCGTCGCGGCATGGTCTGAGGACCCGCGCGCGATCAGGACGGTGCCCGCCAGGGGCTCGGGCAGCACCTCCCGCAGCACCTCGCGTAGGCGGTCGGCGATCGCGTCGGCCTGACCGAGCAGCGCGGCTAGCCGGGCGGGCTGCTCGGCCATCTCGGCCGACATCACCGCACCAAGGGTCATGAGGGCCTCCTCGCCGGGACGTCCCGCCGTTCCGCCGCCATCTTTCCGCCCCGGTTCCGGGAAGACAAGCGAGGACCGCTCACCGCAGGGACGCCGTGGCGATGAGGTGCTGCAGGGCGGTGAAGGCGGGTTTGAGGGTGTAGTCGTCGCGGAGGATGCCGAAGCGCGCGGACCAGGCCGCCCCGGTCAGTCCGTCGCGCAGGCCGAACCATTCGCAGGCCTGGACGCCCGCGTCGCTGGCGATCACGGCGGCCGCGACGGCCGTCAGGACGTCCGCCTGGGCGCTCTCGGTCCGCTGGTCGTCGGTGGGCCAGCCGGTCTCGGTGACGTGGATGGGCGTGGCCCCGGGGACGCCGACCTCGGCGGTGACCATACGGAAGCGGCGGAGAAGGTAGGTGACCGCGGCGGGCAGGTTCTCGCGCGGGATGGGCTGGAACACATCGGGGAACGCGTCGAGGCCGATGTAGTCGAGCCGCCTGGTGTTGCGCAGGCCGATCGCGCCGGCGAGCCGGTTCCAGAAGGCGGGATCGGCCGGCCCGGCGGAGTTCACGCCGACCAGGACCGGGGCAGCGTGGCGATCGCGTTCGTCCAGGGCGGCCGCTACGCCGGCGCCGATCGCCTCGAAGGCGCCGGGGCTGCCACCGTCCAGCGGAGCCGGCATGTTGAGTTCCTCACCGACCTGCACCTTGCCGCCCCCGCAGGCGGCAACGTCCCGGACGGCCCGGCGGACGAAGCCCGCGAAGCCCGCCGGGTCGGGTACCGGGCTCTGGTAGCAGGCGACCAGATCGATCATGCGGCCCTCCCCGGCGTACAGCCCGGGCCGGCCAGGGACGTCCACGGCTGTGCCACGCGGGCGGAAACCCTGGCCGAAGTGGCGGTAGGCGCGCACGTAGAACTCCCGGGCCGTTCCCTGCAGCTGGCGCAGGGCGTCGAGGGTCCTGGCGGTGTCCTCGGCCGGGCAGTCCAGGGGCTGCAAGCTGACGAGGTCGGCGGCGGCGACGCCGGGCCAGATACCAAAGATCACGGTCGCTCCTCTCGCTAGCCGTATACGGACACCGTAAACGGCTAGCCGTAAACGGTCAACGCACGCTAGGATCGGGGCGTGCCGAAGAGCGCCCTCGACAACCCGCTGATCCTGCCGATCCTCGGGCTGCTGGTCGAGCGGCCCCGGCACCCCTACGCGGTCTTCGCCGAACTCCGGGGGCGCTATCCCTACCTGCGCGTGCGCAACGCGACCGTGTACACCCTGCTCGACACCCTCAAGGCAGTCCGGTGGGTCGAGGCCCGCGAAGACGGAGGCCACGAATCGCTCCACGCCACCGGCTCAGGAGCGGCCGCGCTGGCGGAACGCGTCGAGGGCGAGGTCCGCGGCGGGGACCTGACCGGCGGACCGTCCTATATGACCGCGCTGGCCTACCTGTCGATCATGACTCCCGAACGCGCGGCCGATGCGCTCCACGCACGCGCATCCGCACTTGCGGACGAGGCCCGGCGCCTTCGGGAAACGCTCGACCGAGCGGGCGCACCCGAGGTCCACATGATCGAGGCCCACTACCTCCTGGTCCGGCTGCAGCACGACAGGGAATGGCTCACCGCCACTGCTCGGCGAATCCAGGCCCGCGAACTCGCCTGGCCCTGAACCCGGGTTTCGATGATGGGCCGGTCAGCCGGTCGTGCGGACCGGCTTGGCCGGGAGACCGGAGACAAAGTCGAGCCCTCGTCCTACCCAGCTGGCGAGTGCGTCATCGGCGGCATACCCGGCTGGCTCGATGCAGATGAAGCCGGACAAGACCCGCCCGCCGAGGAGCATCGGCCGCACGTGCGGCTCGCGCAGTGCCTGCTCGCGGCCGTCAGCACCGACCCGGATCATCAGCGCGGTACCGGTGACGCCGCAGCACATATTGCCGTTGACCAGGAACGACAGGCCGCCGACCATCGTGCGCTCCACTACGTCGTCGCGGTCGGACAATAGTCGCCGCACGCGCGCGGCGGCCTCAGGATCAAAGCTCGAGCGCCCGGCGCCTCGTCCGCTCATGCCGTAAGCATGACACCGCGGCCAGGAGGTCAGAACTGCAGCAGCTCGCGGACCTCAACGTAGCCATAGGTTGGCAACCTGTTCGCCCACTCTACGGCGGCGTCCATGTCGGGAAGGTCCATGATGTAGAAGGCCTGGATCTGCCGCTTGCCCTCGGCGAACGGCCGGCGCTCCACCGCCTCGCCGATCGCGTGCCCGGCTATCGCAGTCTGAACCAGGCGAGCCTCGGACGCGGCCGGGGCGAGGGCTCCGTTGAGCACGAAGGCGCCGGCGGCCTTGACCTGCGCGTCGAACTCGACCCAGGCCTGGAGGTCGGATTCGTCGCCGCTCGCCGCGTCTGCATCGGCCCACATCAGCATCAGATAGCGCATGCGCCGACGGTATCTCGCAGGTCCGACATTGATCCGGGACGCAGCGCGCGCCCGCTCAAGCGTGCGACGATGCCAGGATGGCTCAGGTGCCGTCGGCCGTCGCGGAAGCGGACCGGGCGATGGTCGCGCTGATGTCCACCAAGAAGGGCGTGTTCCCGGCACGCCCGGGAGTAATACCGAGGTCCCCCGCGAGACTCTGGTCACCGCTCTGGGCCAGCGCATGAAGCCCATGTTCTCGACTATGGATCTGCAGCCAGGGACATCGCATGTCGAGGTCGCCGCGCCGGCCTTCGGCGACGCACCGTTTACCGTCGTCAGCAACGAATAAGCGCTGGTATTTCCGGTCTGGTTCCGCCCCTCCGTATTTATAGATCCCTAGTGAGGAGGCCGCCGTGACTATTGAGACATCTGTGCAGGGTGAGCACGCACGCTCCGAGCGGCAGCTCGGATTCACGCCTGGCTCTACAGTCGACGTCCGGCAAATCGATGACCAGGATTGGAAGGTTCTGCGGGCGCTGACCTACTACGCGTCTACCGAGGTCTTCGAGGTGCCAGTCGGGGAGCACACCGATTTCGCTTCGGTGCCTCGCGAATTCGTATGGTTCATCCCGCGCTATGGCCGCTACACCAAGGCCGCCATCTTGCACGACTACCTATGCAGCAAGGTTGTCCCAGCGCACACCATCAGCCGAATCGAAGCAGACGGCATCTTCCGGCAGGCCATGCGGGAACTCGGGGTTCCGTTCCTGCGCCGCTGGATAATGTGGGCCGCCGTGCGGCTGGGCGCCCTGACGAATTCGGCCGGGCGCGAGAAGTGGTGGACAGAAGCCTGGCGTGTCGCCTTGATAGCAGCCGTGGCCCTGCCGGTCATCACGCCCGCCGCCGTCGTGATCGTGATCTCGTTCCTGGTCTTCTACCTCATCGAATTCCTGGTCTGGATCCCGCTTGCCGCAGTTCACTGGATTCGGGAAAAGCGGAACCGGCCAGCCAAGAAGGTTAACCGGCCCACGCTGCGCTGGAAGCTCTAGACCTTCGCCTAGCCTGGGTTCTCATGAGCCTGGAAGCATCGCCGCTCGCCGCCGCCGTCCCGGGCCTGGTGCGCATCGACCCGCACGGTCCCGGCATCACCCGGGTCCGGGACACCGATGGCGTCCGCTACCTGGACCCGGCCGGCGCGGAGATCACCGACGCGACGACGCTGGGCCGGATCCGGGCGCTGCGCATCCCGCCCGCCTGGGCGGACGTCTGGATCTCGCCGGACCCGGTCGGTCATATCCAGGCCACGGGCACCGACAGCAAGGGCCGACTCCAGTATCTCTACCACCGGCTCTGGCGGGAGCAGCGCGACGCCCAGAAGTTCGGGCACATGCTCCGGTTCGCCGACGCGCTGCCCAGGCTGCGGACGGCCGCCACAGCCGACCTGAGGCACCGCGGCCTGACCCGGGACCGGGTCGTAGCCAGCGTGGTCCGGCTGATCGACCTCGGCATGTTCCGCATCGGCGGCGAAAGGTACGCCGAACTCGATCACCATTACGGCGCCACCACGCTGCAAAAGCAGCACGTGCGCGTCACCCGTGACGGCATGTTGTTCGACTACACCGCCAAGTGGGGCAAGCAGCGGACGATCGTCATCAGGGACAGCCTCGTCCAGCCCACCATCCGGGCGCTGGCCCGCGTCGACAACGACCTCGACCCCTTGTGGTGCTATGAGCAGGACGGCCGCTGGCACATCCTGCACTCACGGGACGTCGGCAACTACATCGCAGCGCGGGCCGGCGGCCACTTCACCGCCAAGGAATTCCGCACCTGGAACGCCACTGTGCTGATGGCGCTGGCCCTGGCGAACGCGGAGCCCTCGCCAACGCTGCCCGGCCGCAAGCGAACCATAGCTGCCAGCGTCCGCGAGGTGGCGGACTGGCTCGGCGACACCCCGGCCGTGGCCCGCGGCTCCTACATCGACCCGCGCCTGATCGCCCGCTACGAATCCGACGGCCACCTGCCCGCCGTTCCCCAGGCCCCGGTCGCCCTCCCCGCCACCTCCGAAGCCGAGATCGCCGTCGCGGCCCTGCTGGCGGCGGGCGGGGACGACGCGAGCTGGGGTGGGCGCTCGCGCGGTGGTGGGCGCTAGGTTGAGGCGTATGGGTGTGCTCTTGCTGGTGCGGCACGGTCAGGCGTCGCTCGGGACGGCGGATTATGACCGGCTCTCGGACGTCGGCCGGCGGCAGGCACAGGTCACGGGGGCTCGGCTGGCCCGAACGGACCTGGCGGTCGACCGCGTGGTGTCCGGGGCCCTGACCCGGCAGCGCGACACCGCCGAGCCGCTGCTGGCCGCGCTCGGCTGGCCCGCGTCCCGGCTGCGGATCGACGAGCGGCTCGACGAGTACGACCACGTCGGGGTCATGGCCCTGTACACCAGCGAGGTGACGTTCGAGACGGCCACGGCGGACGGCGAGCGGGGGCGGGCGCTGCAGTCCACGCTGGAGGAGGCGATCGGGCGCTGGATCGCCGGGGATAGCGGGGACGGGGAGACCCACGACGCGTTCACCGGCCGGGTCATGGACGCGATCACGGAACTGGCCGCCGAGCCGGGCGCGACGATCGCGGTGACCTCGGGCGGGGTGATCGCCGTCTACTGCGCCCTGGCGCTCGGGCTCCCGGTCGAGCGGTGGCCCGGGCTGGCCCGGCTGATCGTGAACGCCAGCATCACCAAGATCATCACCGGGCACACCGGAACGAACATGGTGACGTTCAACGACCACGCCCACCTGGAAACCGACCGCGCCCTGATCACGTACAGGTAGCCGGGCGGGGGTGGGGGAAGTAGCCGGGCGGGGGAGGCAGCCGGGCGGGGGTGGGCAGAGGCCCGCTCAGGCCTGGATGGCGGCGCCGGAGGCGATGAGTTCGGCCGCGTCGGGCAGGCCCCAGTCGGTGAGCGCCTCGGTGGTGTGCTGGCCCGGCACGGCG
>DAIOWL010000179.1:8302-9962 GCA_036758545.1 Streptosporangiaceae bacterium
CGCGCCCTGGTCGGCGAGCAGCATGGCGCAGAACGGCCCGGGCCCGATGCCCGCCAGCTCGAGCACTCGCAGGCCGGCCAGCGGCCCGCGGCGGGTTGGTTGCGGCGCCGCCATCCTCTTACCTCCGCGCTACGTGACCCCTGTCAGCTAACGCTGCTTTGTCATCTAACCCAGTACACTATTTGAAACATCCGCCGCCAGGAGGAACCGTGTCCAGTCTCGCCGGCCGGGACGCGGGCCTGGGTGCTCAGGCGTACGTTGGCCAGGTTGTCCGGGCGCCCAAGACCGCCGAGCTCATCGCGACGTTGTACCGGCGTCAGATCGTGCGCGGCGAGCTGCGTCCGGGCGACACGCTGCCGTCGGAGCAGCAGCTGATGGGGCAGTTCGGGGTGTCCAGGCCGACGCTGCGCGAGGCGTTCCGCATCCTGGAGGCGGAGGACCTGATCAGCGTCAAGCGCGGCTCCCGCGGCGGCGCCCGGGTGACCCAGCCCAGCTTGTCCGTGGCCGCCCGGTACGTAGGCCTGCTGCTGCAGGTGCAGGGCACCACGATCGCCGACGTCTACGAGGCGCGGATGGTGCTCGAGCCGGCCTGCGCCCGGCTGCTGGCCAGGCGGCGGACCAAGCAGGACCTGGCCGACCTGACCGCGTGCATCGAGGAACTGGCGCCGGAGCCCGCCCTGTGGTCCCGCCAGGCCGCCCGGTTCCACGAGCTGATCATGCAGCGGTCCGGCAGCAAGACGCTGGCCGTGCAGGGCGGCGTGCTGCAGGACATCGTGGCTACCCACCTCGCCATGGCGCTGTCCCGCGATCGCGCCGGCGACGATGAGCTCGCCAACTTCCGCCTCAACGTGCGCAGCTACGAGAAGCTGGTCGCGCTGGTCGACAAGCGGGACGGGACGGGCGCCGAACGGCACTGGCGCGCGCACATGGAAGCGGCCGGGCAGCGACTGCTGCGCGAAGACCTGCAGAGCCGTTCGGTCGTCGACCTGTTCTCGTGACCGTCCGGCACGGCACTTACGACAGGAGGCTCGATGAAAATCGCGGGAAGCGTCGCCCTGGTCACCGGCGGTGCCTCGGGATTGGGACTGGCCACCGTCAGGCGGCTGCACGACGCCGGCGCGTCGGTGGTCATCCTCGACCTGCCCAGCTCGAACGGCACGACGGTGGCGAAGGAACTCGGTGCCCGGGCCGCGTTCGCGGCCGGCGACGTGACCAGCCCGGATGACGTGACGGCGGCGCTCGACGCGGCGCAGGCCCTCGCCGACGGGCCGCCCCGCATCCTGGTCAACTGCGCGGGCATCGGCAACGCCGCGCGGACCGCGGGCAAGGACGGCCCGTTCCCGCTGGACGCCTTCACCCGGGTCATCCAGGTCAACCTCATCGGGACGTTCAACGCGATCCGGCTGACCGCGTTCCGGATGAGCCAGGCGGCCGAGGAAGACGGCGAGCGGGGCGTGATCGTGAACACCGCGTCGGTGGCGGCGTTCGACGGCCAGATCGGCCAGGCCGCCTACTCCGCGTCCAAGGGCGGCATCGTCGGCATGACCCTGCCGATCGCCAGGGACCTGGCCCGGCTGAAGATCCGGGTGATGACGATCGCACCGGGCCTGTTCCAGACGCCGCTGCTCGGCGGCCTGTCCGAGGAGCAGATCGCGTCGAT
>DAIOWL010000180.1:0-5265 GCA_036758545.1 Streptosporangiaceae bacterium
CAGGGACCGCGGCGACGGCTCGTCGCCCGCCGCCGCGCGGAGCCGCGCCAGCACGGCGGCCAGCACCTCGTCACCGCGCCCGCAGGCGGCCTGGTAGGGATCGCGCGGCGCCCGGACCACCGCGATGGACAGCGCCGCGGCCGCCTCCATCAGCGAGGTGAGCGTGGCGGCCTCGCCGAGGCGGAGGACGGCTAGCCCGGTGACTCCGGGTACCCCCTGGATCAGGGCGATGCCCTCCTTCGGGCCCAGGGCGAACTCGGCCAGCCCATGCTCGCGCAGCGCCTCGGCCGCGGGCCGCGTGGTCCCGTCCGGCCCCAGCACCCGGCCGATGCCGGCCAGTGGCCCGAACGCGTGCGCCAGCTGGGTGATCTCGCCCGCGGTCCCGGCGGCCGCCTCGGGCACCGCGGGCACGATGCCGTCGTTGAGGAGATCGGCGAGCCGCTGGCAGAGCCCGTCAGAAACAGCGGCGTCACCGGTGAGGAAGGTCAGCAGCCGGACCACCACGATCGCCCTGGCATCGGTCTCGCTCAGCCACGGCGGGCCGCCGGCGGCCCGGGCCAGCAGCAGGTTGTGCTGGTGGTAGCGCTGCTGCTGCTCGGTCAGCCGGACCGAGGACAGCGCCCCCATGCCGGTGTTGACGCCGTACACCGGCTGACCGTGCAGCGCCTGCCGGGCCTGTTCGCAGTGCTGCCGCACCGCCGCGAGCAGGCCGGGCGCCACGGCGACGGGCCGGCCCCCGGCCACGTCCCGGATCAGGCCGAGATCCGGGTCGTCGACCTGAGTGATCACGAGCGCGGGCATCGTCAGCGGTACCGGAGCATCGTTCCGGCGTCCTGCTCTTCGGCCCGCCGCAGGATGGCCAGGCCGACGGCGATATCGAGGATGGCGAGCCCGCGGTGCCAGAACAGGATCCGCTCGTCGTCGCGCTCCCGGCCGGGTCGCTGGCCGGTGACGATCTGGCCCAGCTCGGCGTGCAGTGACGCGGGTGAGAGACGGCCGGTATCCACGTGGCGTCGTAGCGCGCCGAACCGGCCCGACTGCGCCTCCCGCCAGTCGTCGATCACCACCTTGTCCATCACGTCGAGTAGGTCGAGTTCCACCGCGCTGACGGTGCCGTAGGGGACGACGAAGGCGCCCGGCCTGACCGCGGCGGTTCGCAGCAGCGGCGCGGGTTCGGTCAGCCGCGACGCCTCGACCAGAATGTCCGCGCCGTCGAAGACCTCCTCCGCCGTGCCGGCCACGCGGACGGGAGCCCGGGTGACCGCGGCGAGCTGCCGGGCGAACGCCTCCCGGGACTCCGGCCGGCGGCTGGTGACCCGGATCTCGTCCAGGTCGAATAGCTCGTCCAGCAGCACGACGTTCCAGAACGCGGTTCCGCGCGCACCCACGTGGCCGAGCACCCGCGAGTCCGGCCGGGCCAGGTAGCGGGCGCCCACGGCGGTCATCGCGCCGGTCCGGCAGGCGGTGATCAAGGTGGCGTCCATGATCGCCAGCGGAACCCCCGTGCCGGGGTCGTAGAGGGTCAGCAGCCCGAGCTCGCTGGGCAGCCCGGCGGCGTAGTTGGCCACGAAGTCACCGACCACCTTGACGCCGGCGACCCCGGCGACCCCGCCGCGAAGCACGTTGAAGTGACCGGCGCCGTCGTTGTCCGGGACCAGGTGCACCCTCGGCTCGACCACTGCGTGCCCGTCGCCGTGCGCGCGCACGGCGCCCTCCACGGCGTCGATGATCTCGGCGTTCGAGAGCCCGAGCGAGTCGATGTCAGGCCCGGAAAGGAACCGGATCCACAGTCCTCCCGACGTGGCCACGTCAGCGATCACCTGGCTTAGGCTAGCGGGGATGCAGCGACGCGCAGTGAGCCAGGCCCGCCGGTGACCGCCGAGGCGAGGATCCGGCCGCTCCGCCCGTCCGACCACGCTGCGGTGATCGCGGTGATCGACGAGTGGTGGGGCGGCCGCCCCATGGCCCAGATGCTGCCCAGGCTGTTCTTCGACCACTTCGCCGACACCAGCTTCGCCGCGGACCGCGACGGCGCGCTGGCCGGTTTCCTGGTGGGGTTCGTGTCCCCGGCGCAGCCGGGCGAGGCCTACATCCATTTCGTCGGCGTCGACCCGGGCGAGCGGAGCCAGGGACTCGGCCGCCGGCTGTACAGCACGTTCTTTGACGCGGTGCGGGCCCGGCGCTGCACGCGCGTGCGCGCGGTGACCTCGCCGGTGAACACCGGCTCGGTCGCCTTCCACCGCCGGATGGGGTTCCGGCTCGAGCCCGGCGACGCCCACGTGGGCGACATTCCCGTAGCCACCGGCTACGACGGTCCCGGGCAGGACCGGGTGCGCTTCGTCAGGGACCTGCCGTCCTGACCGGGCCGCGCCACGTCGGCGCCCGCGAACCCGGACTGGCATCATGAAGGACATGGCCGCTGGCTTGGTGAGCCCGGTTTTCGCGGGCCGAGAGGCTGAGCTCACGCTGCTGGCTAGCGCGTTCGAAGATGCGGCGGGCGGTACGCCGCGCACGGTGCTGACCGGCGCGGAAGCCGGGGGCGGCAAGTCGAGGCTGGTCACAGAGTTCACCGCGACGGTGGCGGACCGCGCCATGGTTCTCGCCGGGGGCTGTGTCGAGCTGGGCGCGGGCGGCCTGCCCTACGCGCCGTTCACCGCGGCGCTGCGCCGGCTGGTCCGGGCGCGTGGCGCCGCGGAGGTGGCCGGCCTGCTGCCGGGCCAGACCGCGGGCGAACTGGGCGTACTGCTGCCCGATTTCGGCACCCCGCCCGCGGGCGCCGACCCTGGGACGGCGCGCGCCCGCCTCTTCGAGGTGCTCCTCACCCTGCTCGAGACCCTGGCGGAACAACAGCCGGTCGTCCTGATCGTCGAGGACGTGCACTGGGCCGACCGTTCGACCTGTGACCTGCTCAGCTTCCTGGTCCGCAACATCCGGCAGGCGCGGGTGCTGCTGGTGGTCACGTTCAGGTCCGACGAGCTGAACCGCAATGACCTGCTCCGGCCGCTGCTCGCCGGGCTGGCCCGGGCGGAGGGCGTCTCACGCCTGCAGCTGGCCCGGCTGTCCCGCGCGCAGGCCGCGGTACAGCTCGAGGGCATCCTGGGGCGGCCGCCGGCGGCCGCGCTGACCAACGAGGTGTACCAGCGCGGCGGCGGTATCCCGCTGCTCACCGAGGCCCTGGTGAACTCCGACGGCACGGTCGGCGCCGAGCTGCCGGTGTCCCTGCGGGATCTGCTGCTGGCCGCGGTCGCGGTGCTGCCGGAACGGACGCAGCAGGCGCTGCGGATCGCCGCCGTCGGAGGCGCGCGGCTCAGTCATCTGCTGCTCGCGGCCGTGACCGGGCTCGATGACGCGACCCTTACGGACGCCCTGCGCCCGGCCGTCGACGCCAACGTGCTGGTCAGCGACGCCGACGGGTACGCCTTCCGGCATCAGCTGATCCGCGAGGCGGTGCTGGAGGAGATGCTGCCCGGAGAGCGGGCTCAGGCGCACCGCGCCTTCGCCGCCGCACTGGAAGCCACGCTGGAAGCCGGGCTGGAGACCGGTTCGCGGGCCGGGCCAGAAGGCACCCTCGTAGTTCTGGCCGCGCTGCACTGGCGCGGCGCGCAGGATAACGAGCGCGCGCTGGCGGCAGCGTGGCGGGCAGCGGGCGCCGCGGGGACGGCCCTGGCGTACGCGCAGCGGCTGCGGATGCTCGAGCAGGTGCTCGAGCTCTGGGATCGGGTGCCCGAACCCGCCCGTCCGTCCGGCCTGGATCATGTCGGCGTGCTCGAGCTCGCCGCCGACGCCGCCCGCTGGGCGGGCGAGCCGGAACGCGGCCTGGCGCTGGCGGAGGCGGCCATCGCCGAGCTCGGTGCCGTCGATGATGCCGAACGGATGGCGTCGATGCTTCGCCACCGCGCCGGGCTCCGCCAGGATTTGCTGCTTCCCGGGCAGCTCGATGATCTGCACGCGGCGCTGGACCTGGCGAGTGCGCCGAGCCTGGTTCGGGCCCAGATCCTGGCCCGGCTCTGCTGGGCGCTGAAGCGGGAGGACCGCTTTGCGGAATCCGAGGGCATGGCCCTGGACCTGCGCGCCCTCGCCGAACAGCTCGGCGACGAGGAGCACCGGGTCGAAGCCGATATGGCGCTGGCATCACTCGGAGCGCTCCGGGGCGAGGACACTATAGCCGCCTTGCGCGGCGCGCAGGAGGCAGCCGAGCGGGCCGGCTTCGGGCTGCTCGAGGCGTGGGCGTATCTCACCATCACCGACGCGCTCGAGGGCGGCGGCCGTCACGAGCTCGCCATTCCGGCGGGCCGGGAGGGCCTGGCCCGGGCCAGGCAGCTCGGCCTGGGCCGGCAGATCGCGGCGCCGATCGCCGGGAACCTGGCCGAGTCCCTGACCTCGGCCGGCCGCTGGGACGAGGCAGTCGAGATCCTGGACGAGGTGCTCGGCCTGGATCTGCCGCCGCTGGGACGCTTCGGGCCGCTTGAGATCCGCGCCCAGATCGCCGTGGGCCGGGGAGACCAGGAAACGGCCGAACGGATGCTGGACGAACTGCGCTCGCTGCCGGCCGGCGTGCAGGCGGAGAGCCAGCGCCTGCTCTCGCTCGCCCGGATCGAGATCGACGCCCGGCAGGCCAGGGGAGACCTTGCAGGCGCCCTGGACGCGGGGCGAACGGCCCTGATCCGCGACCGGTCGGCCGATCCCCGGTACGTGTGGCCGCTGCTCGCGACGGCCATGCGCGCCTGCGCCGAGGCGAGCGCGGTGAGCCTGCCGCCGGAAGCCAGCGACCCGGGACGGCTACGCAAGGACCTGGAGCTGCGGGCCGGGAGCACGGACCGGTACGGGCCGGTACACGACGCCTGGGCCGCGACCTTCGCCGCTGAAGCAGCCCGCGCCGACGCCCGCGTCGATGCCGGTGCCGACGATCGGGCCGACCCGGCCGGCTGGGACGCCGCCGCCTCGGCCTGGGCCGCCCTGGCTCAGCCCCAGCAGGAGGCGTACGCGCTCCTGCTGGCCGCGAGCGCCGCGTCAGCAGCCGGGAACCGGGAAGGCGCAGCCGCCAGGCTCGGCCGCGCGGCCGATCTGGCCAGCCATCTCGGCGCGCGTCCTCTGCTCGAGCGGATCGGCTCGCTGGCCCGGCGGGCCCGCGTCGACGTGCCCGCCCTGCCCGGGCCGCGCGGGCTCGTCGAGCCCGGCGGAGCCGCGCCGTTCGGGCTCACCGAGCGCGAACTCGAAGTGCTGCGCCTGGTGGCCGCCGGCCGCAGTAACCGCGATATCGCCGCC